>CAYFTY010000631.1:0-3436 GCA_964346045.1 uncultured Bradymonadales bacterium
GTCTGCCTGGTTATGGGTATCGACCGGTCTTTCGTCCATGCACTCACCGAGCACGCAGACTCGGCCTGCGAGGCAGTCATCATCATCGGCGCAGAAACTCGAAGACGCCCCCGGCTCGAACGAACAACTCGTCAGAACGACAAATGACATGAGCAAGAAAGCAATGTGGTGAATACGACTCAATTCTTCCACCTTTACGAGAGTGCGACTTTGCGACAGACTCCGCGGCGCACAGGGTGCTTCACATGGTAACGGCTTTCCATGCTCGATCAATCTCGGGCGCGCGAGCACAGAAGTTTTGGAGTCGTACGTGAACTTCGTCCAGAAAAATTGGGCAAAATTCATCGCCGGAATCGACCGGCTCGAGGCCGAAAGCGCCGCGTATCGTGCCGAGATGGCCGGGCGCTTCGACTGGTTGGTCGCCGGGGTGATCATTTTATCGTGCATCTGCGTGGCAACGCTCGAGTATTTTGGCGGCTCGTCCGACTACAAATATCTCGAGTATCCGCTCTCGCTTTTCGACTCCGATGCCGACAAGACGCTGAAGTCGATCTTTCGCAGCGGCCCGCGCGCCGAGCTCTATCGGCTGATGTTCTGGTCGGCGTCCACATGCACCTTCTATTTCGTCATCCCCGCGCTCTTCATCAAAATCGTGCTGCGCGAGCGGCTTCGAGATTTCGGGCTCACCCTCAAAGGCACTCTGAAGCACTCGTGGATCTACGTCGCCCTCTATCTCATCGTCTTGCCCGCGGTCGTGACGGTCGCGTTCACCGAAAGCTTCCAGAAGACCTACCCTTTTTATGACAACGCGTGGCGCACGGTATTCGACCTCGTCGTCTGGCAGATCGTGTATGCCCTGCAATTCTTCAGCCTCGAATTCTTCTATCGGGGCTTCATGATTCAGTCCCTCAAGCCGCGATTCGGCTTCTGGGCCATCTTCATTTCGGTGATCCCCTACTGCATGATCCATTTCGGCAAACCCTATCCCGAGACCATCGGCGCCATCATCGCGGGCGTCGCGCTCGGCATTCTGGCGATCTTCACACGCAGCATCTGGCTCGGGGTGGCCATCCATGTATCGGTGGCAATCACGATGGACCTGCTCTCGCTCGGGATACAGGGCAAACTCGCCAAAATGAGCGGGTGGTTCTGAACCCGCGCAAAGCCGGTCATCGAATGCAATCAGTCGACATGTAGCGCTGGAACGACGATAGCATCCGAGCGACCGAGCCATTCGTGCTCGAGCTTCTTCGCGCGTTCGCGAAGATCGTCGACCGGCCCGCGGGCACAATCACTCTCGAGCCCTTCGATGATTTTGCTCATCGCCATCGCGTGGGCCCCGTACCCCGAACGCGTCGCGTCGCAGGCCTGAAAGAATGCCGTCTGCGGAGATTTCGCCCACGCAAAACTCGCCAGGTACGACGAGAGTTCGGCACGCACGACGGCGGGCATCTCATCAGGACAGACCGAGCAATCGAGCGGATCCTCGAGCCCGTTCTCGAGTTTGTCGTCGGCAACATGACGAGCCTCGTGTACCGCCACTGCACGCGAGAGCCAGAAGACCAGCGATTGGACATCAGCTTCGAGCTCATCTGCCTGGCGCAGGGTTTCGGTCGCTTCGCGAAGCGCTGCTGCTTCTTCGGGTTTGACTTCGGGACACGGATGAGAACCGGCCCTCGAGGCAAAGCGCTCGACCGTCTCGAGGTCTCGTTCGGACAGACCGTCGAAAGGCACCTCCGCAATCACGAACGAAGAGCCGCACTCGTGACGCCTGTAGATCGACTCGATCGTCTGCACGATCTTCAAGCGGGCGCCTGCACTTTCCAAGAGGTTCTCAAAGACCTCTTCACCGAGATGAGACTTGGCTTCGTCGCGGATCGCCGGTGCCCACGCACGGGTCGTGGGCTCGAGTTGGTCGTCGAGCGCAGGATCGAGGGCCGGCCAAATTCGATCCATGGCGAATGCGAGCACGCGGTCAACCACCACAATCGCGCCGTCTGCGCCCTTGCTGGTAGCGCCGAGGTACTGCTCGCGCACATTGGTGCGATCGACACGCCGAACGACCCGAGTCCGGTACGTATGCTCACCCACCTCGATTTCGACGTCGTCGAGCCGCTCGTAGACCTTCACATAGAAGAACCGCGACGATGAGGTCACCGCCACATTCGATTGGACGACGTAGCGACTGCCATTTTCATCGAGATAACGAGTCCAGGCCCACGTCAGGTAACTCAGCCGTTCAACGCGTTCGACCACGTCCTCATCGCGCACGATCTGACGCATCTCGCGAGCGAGTTCGACCAGATTTTTGTCGGGCAGAATCGCCGCTTCGAACGCTTGCCAGTGCATCTCTTCGGCCTCTTCCCCGCCCCGACGATCGCGATTTGCTGCCGCAATCACCCAACCGGGCAATCGCTCTCGATGCACGAGCTCCACATCGACGTTGGCCAATGCTCCCTGATGCCGGGCTTCGAATGCGCGCTCACCCCAGAGATTCGACTCTCCCTTCATCACGCCCCAGATCACGCCGTGAGAACGCCATCCGACGAACGCCAGGACGGCAAGGATACCCAGCCCGATTATCATGATTCGATTGCGACGACGTCTGCGCTCGAGTTGTTCTTCGTACTCGTTGAGATTCGAGAGTTCGTCGTGGGAAAGCATCACTCGGCCATCGAAATGATCTCGTCGACGACCTCATCGATGCTCTTGCGCGTCGAATCGATGGCGAAGGCGTCTTCGGCCTGCATGAGCGGAGCTGCGGCTCGCTGGGTGTCACGCTCGTCGCGCTCGCTGATCTCGCGCAACGTCTCTTCGTAGTCGGCGCTTCCGCCCTTTTCTTTGATCTGTTCGCAACGTCGCCGAGCGCGCTCCTGCGGACTCGCCGTCAAGAAGACCTTCACGTCGGCGTTGGGAAAGACGACCGTGCCGATGTCGCGTCCCTCGAACACCGAGTGAGACTTTCGTCCTATCGAGCGCTGGATGTTCAAGAGCGCCTCACGCACCTCGGGATGCGCCGACACAAAGCTCGCCGCGCGGCTCACCTCTGCCGTGCGAATCTCGTTTCCGAGCCTTTCACCTTTGCAGAAGATTGCGTTCTGCCCGTCCACAAATCGGAATTCGAAATCGAGGTCGGCCGCAAGCTGAGCCAGCGCTTGACCGTCGTCGAGATCGATATCGAGTTGCAGCGCTTTGAATGCAACGGTGCGATAGATCGCACCGGTATCGACGAGCTGAAAGCCGAGGCTCTCAGCGACGCGCTTGGCAATGGTGGACTTTCCAGCACCCGCTGGCCCGTCGATGGCAACAATCATGCTCATCCTCGCACCTCTTCGAGCGCCGTTTCGAGGGCTTCGACACACCGTTCGGTCTGCTCGACCGTACCGATGCTGATGCGCAGATGATGCGGCAGCCCGTAGCCCGCCATCGGTCTCAC
>CAYFTY010000632.1:0-3436 GCA_964346045.1 uncultured Bradymonadales bacterium
CAACGCTTTTCGGGTCTGCTCGTTTTCCTTCGCGAGGTCGGCTGCGGCAGGCGACGCGCAGTAGGTCAGCACCTGCTGAACCCCGGCGCTCGTACATTGTGGAGCACCCGTGATTTCGGGCTCACTCGCGCAGCTTGCGAGGGCAAGGCTCAGAAGGAAGACCATCCATCGAAATTTCATAATAAACTCGGAAGTCCGAAGAGGATGAAGAGCGCGACCAGAAGGTAAACGACTCGGGTGTAAGCGAGCCAGAGGCGCGTCTTCTCGAGGCGATCTGCGATCTGATATTCGTCTTCGCTTTGTGGCTCTTCTGCCGGCATCGTTTCTCGCGGCAGAAGCAGAATCGAAATGATCGCAACCGGTAATAGCCAGTTGAAAAGATCGCGTCTTTCAGTCACGAGAGCCGCGACGCTGAACGCTGCGAATAGAGCGAAGAAGAGCCCTGATGCGACCGAACGCATCAAGATGGTGCGGCGTTTTTTTTCGAACGCGTTCACGGTCGACCTCGACGGCGCTGAAAAGTGCGGATTAAAAAAATGGCGCCGATTCGAGGCGCCTGCGCAGGTAGGAACCCAGACGAACTCAGTCTTCTTCCCGTGCGAAGACTTCGTCATCGTAGACGTATTCGACGTCTTGTCCGAGGATGGCGCGACTCCAATTCACGACGCCGCCCACGAGTCCGATGAGGATGTAGAGGACCATCAGAATCACGAAGGCAACGCCGGGTTTGAACGCGGCGCCGACTGCGGCCGAGATGGCGACGAGCCCGAGGAGCGCGAGCCCGGCTGGCCCGCGGAAATTCACGTCTTTGAAGGTGCGATATCGCACATTGCTGACCATCAGCAGACCCAGCAGGACCGACATCGCGGCGACGCTCAAACTCGCTCCGGTTGCGATCTTGCCGGTCATCGAGACATGGGCGAGGACGACCGAGATCACCGCACCCGCGGCGAGCGGTGATGGCAGCCCCAGAAAATGCTTCATCACGCCCTCGTGCTCTGAGGCCATGACGTTGAAACGAGCCAGTCGCAATGCAGTGCAGGCCGCGAAGACGAAGGCAAAGAAGAGTCCCCAGCCACCCAGCGCCTTCATGCCCCAGCCGTACATCAGAAACGCCGGAGCGACGCCAAAGCTGACGAGATCTGCGAGACTGTCGAGTTGAACACCGAGGTCGCTCTCTGTTTTGGTCATCCGGGCGACGCGTCCATCGAGCGCATCACAGACCATCGCGACCACGAGCAACCACGCTGCGAACATCATGTCGCGTGGGCTCGTTGCCGTAATCGAGAGATTGATGCTGTGAATTCCACAGAAGAGGCTCGAGAGCGTCAGGGAATTCGGGGCGAGGTACTTGGCTTTGCTCAAATCCATATCGTGCTGCCCATCCATTTCGGCCCGGGCGAGCGGGCTTTGTACGCGCGAATGACTACCGAAGCAACGCCCGATTGTCAACGAATCGTGCGTCGAATGCCCGCCATAAATGACCGCGAGATCGGACAATTCATCGCATGCGGCGACCGGATAACCCGCAGGTCATTCTTCTGCGTCCAAATCTTTCTCGCTTTCGTCGGGCTCGTCTTCGCCGGGCTCGGGGGCATCGCTTGCGTCTTTGGATTCGGCTTCACCGTCTTTTTCGTGCGCGTCTTCCGGGTCGTCGACGAATGCGTCGGCACCCGATGTCACGTCAGCGTCATCCGTCTCGGCATCTTCTTCAATCGGCGGATTGGGGGGCGCTTCGAGCGTCTCGAGCTCGTCGCCGGTGAGCTCCATGGTCCGTTCTTTCGAGCGTCCTGGCTCTTGCTTCACGGTGTCTTCGCCTTCGGCTGCGGATGCCCCGAGAGCAGGTGTTCCAGTAGGAATGGTCTTGGCGACGTCGAGATCATCGAGTTTCTGCGTCTTGCGCTTGCCCGGGCCACCCTGGGATTTGGACGCGCCATTGCCCGAGCCGGGCCTCGAGCGCCCGGGCCTTGGAAGGCTTGGTTTGGACGGACTGGTGACGCCCGCGGGCTTACTCGTCGCGCCGTCGAGAGCCTCGCTCGCTTTACGTTTTCCGAGGTCGAGCCCCGACATGGCCGCGAGTTCGCTGATATCGGTGAGGGAAGAATGCTCCTCGCTACGCGGAACCGGCTCGGCAAAATCGTTCGACGAGGCCCCGGTATCGAGGAGTGCCGGCGGCTCGGCTCCGTCTGGCCAACGCGTCAGCAAGTCGAATTTCACATGTTCGAGTCGCACGCCGTCGAGATTCGTCTGGGTCAGATCGACATCGTTGAAGATCGCCGTGTCGACCGACGCGTTGCGTAGACTCGCTCCTTCCATCTTCACTTCGGTGAGGTCAGCGCCGTCGAGTCTCGCACCCTCGAGATTGCAACGCGTGAGATTGGCGCCCTTGAGATCAGCGCCTCCGAGTGACGCACCCGAAAGATCTGCGCCCTCGAGGTCAGCTCCAGCCAGGATCGTTTTCGAAAGATCGGCCGAGCGCAGGTCGGCTCCGCGAAGATTCACGGCACTGAGGTTAGCCTCGGCGAGTACCGCCCGTTCTAGCGTTGCCTGCTCGAGCCGGGCTTCGGTGAGGTCAGCGCCCGCGAGGTCGGCAGCCCGTAAATCGCATTGGGCAAGGGTCGCCCGCACCAGAGCTGTCTTTCCAAGCTGGCATTCCCGCAAAATGGCTCTCGAAAGATCGGCGTTCGAGAGCACCACGGTGGTCAGATCCTGCCCCGAGAGATTGGTTTTGTTGAGCCTGGCCCCTTCGAAATCGGCTCGATCGAGCGTCGCCTGATTGAGGTTGGCCCCGCTGAGATCCGCTTCGCGCGCAATCACACCGCTTAGATTGGCTTCGCTGAAGTCGGCTCCGCGGGCGGCGACCCGCACGAGGCTTGCTTCCGAGAGATTCGCGCCACGGAGTTTGGCTTCGAGCAGGCTGGCCTCGACGAGCGTGGCTCGCTTCATGTCGGCTTCTTCGAGCCGTGCATGGTCGAAATTGGCGCGTTCGGCCGATAGACCCTCGAGATAGGCTCGATTCAGGTTGGCTCTTTCGAATCGTGCTTCGTCGAGCGTCGCCTGGTTCAATCGGGCGCCGACCAGATTGGTGCCCTGTGCCGAGGCCGCCTTGAGGTTGGCCTTGGGCGCCGTAATCTCTTCGAAATCTCCTTCGTCGAGAATCGCCTCGCGAAGGATCGCCTCGCCGAAATCTGCGCTGCTCGCGTCGGCTCCGCTGAGGTTGCAACGTTCGAGATTCGAGTGCGCGGCAAAAGCTCCCTTGAGGTTCGCACCTGCGAGCGACGCTTCGCTGAAGTCGGCGTTCTCGAGCCGCGCATTTTCGAGGTTTGCCTGTCCGAGATTCGATTTGCGAAAGTCTGCATTCGAAAGGTCTGCTTCTTCGAGGTTGGCTTCGTCGAGCGCAATACCTACCAATTTCACTCCCGAAAGATCGACGCCC
>CAYFTY010000633.1:0-3425 GCA_964346045.1 uncultured Bradymonadales bacterium
GACTTCGCGAGTTGATTGAGGTTCCCCAGCGCCGGGGCGAGCTCGCGCCAGGCGTCCCGGTTGACCGCGGGCACCCGCGTTCGTTTGGAGACGTTCGCCTCCAACATCGCCCGCCGGGCGAAATCAGAAACAGAACGGTCGGCGGCGGCCGCCGCCTCTTTGATGGCGTCCCGCTCGGCCGAAGTCACACGCATAGTGATGACTTTGTCCCGCGGGGCGACCTCGTCGTTTGGGTCGCTGCCTTGCTGCGACATGTCGTCCTCCGGTGTCCGATGAGCTCGAGCTCCGCGCTCGATGAGGGACCCTGAACGGGTCAACTCATCGAGACGGACGAGACGAATCTGGCCGGGAGGACGACCGGCGGTGTGTAAGGAAACCGAACACCCGCCCTCCGATGTGCGAGCCCCGCGCGGCACTCGGCAAGCTCAGGCACGTAGACATCCCCGACGGGGGATGTAATACGCTGCCCTAGCTTGCTAGTTTTCTGGCGCACGGAGACATACGCAGTATGACAAGTGCGCCTGGCCGGCGCAACTCTCCCGCTCGAGGCTGGGTGTATCCACCGGTGAATCCGGGGGGATGCGACCAGCGAGACGAGAGAGTCAGCCGGCCACGTCGACCCGCGAAGCGTCGTCGACAGGTCGAACCCGACAGGGGCTCGACCTCCGTTCGGCTCGGCTCTCGGATGCGCGGCCGACTCGATCTCGGTCGCCGGCCCGGACTACCTCGACCCCTCGACGGTGGTCCGGGCCGGGTGTATCCGAGGCGACCGCCGACATTCAGCCAGGCCGCCCGGCCGAAGGTCACCCTCGCGAAAAACGGCCGCCCGACCGGAGAGCTCGCGCCGTTTGGCAGCTCGGCAAGACGCCAAAATCGAGCGAGGCCGCATCGTTTGGCAGCTCGGCAAGGTGACGAAATAGGCGGTAGGCGTCCCCATCGAACCGTCGCCAAGACCCACGCGATCCGAGAGCAAACGGTCTTTCGTCGCTGATTTGACGCGTCATCAGACCCATGCGAGCCGAAAGAAAACGTTGTTGGGCGTCGCTTTACGGAAGCTCGAGGCCGCGTGCTTTCCACTCCGCATCGGTCTGCTCGTAGGCCTTGAAGCCCTCCATGCCCGCCGCTTCGAGCTCCGCCACCCGGGCCAGATACGCCCTCGTCGCCTCATCGATCGGCTCCTTGTCGGGCCTCGTCGATGGGTCATCGGTACCGTCATCGATACCCCGTCGGCCGTCCGGGACACGGAAATCGGACGCGTCTTTGAGCAGGTACTGAGCCACTCGGCCCAGCGGTATACCGTCGGCGAACTGCCTCAAAAGCCGCTCGTCGAGCGTCTCCACGTCGCCGTTCGGGGTCGTAAACAGTCCCCGCTCGAGCAGCCCGGCCCGCTCGACTCGCCCCTCGTAGGCTCGGGCCAGCCGCATCAAACACCCCTCGTCGATACTCACATCGAAGCCTGCAAACAGGCGTTTCCACGCCTCGACGAGGGCCTTTTGCCGCTCGAAGAGTGCCATTTTGACGACCTCCCCACTCGGCGAACGTTTGTCTTGAGTGCTCGGAGTCGCAGGGGGCTCAATTTGTTCGCTTTCCTCGTGTATCGACTCTTCTACAGAACCAGAAGATGATAAATCCATATATAAAGGAGGCTTCCGGCCAGATTGGCCGGTTGTACCGGACAGAGTGTCCGGTTGGGTCTCAGGGCCCTCAGGGGCTGATTTTGGCGCGTCTGGAGCTCCGGGCTCCTGCTCGGCACGTTCGGCCGCTTCCCGGTCGAAAAGGGCCCGTCGAAGCTGGCGCAACACCCAGTCGCACGCGGCGTTTCCCGTGCGGTTACAGTAAGACTCGAGCGCGAAGATGGCCTCGCGGAGCGCGCGGATCTCCGACCATCCTGGAAACTTGAGCACCTTGAGTTTCTGCCGGCACCCTCGACCGGAGTTGATCTCGAAGAGCACGCCGAGCTCGCACAGGTGCTTGCGGTAGCGCCGGAAGCTCCGGTCGCTCAAAAGCTTGCCGGCATCATCGGTAATATCGCAGTTTTTGCGCCAGATGACCGGGACGTGACAATCATTCTCCCCAGTCCCGAGCGACGTCATCAAAAGACTCGCCAGACCCAGATGGTCCAGGGAGACCTGGCCGCTGTGGCCGAGTCGCATCAGGCAGCTGTGCCACCGGAATTTATTAAAGCGTTGGTCGTACAGGTCGAGCTGGAGAGAGTGAGCAAGAGCAGTCGCCATCAAAAACCTTCCTTGGTTTGGCGGGAGTCACGAAATGATTTCGGAGGGCCGGGAAGGTCTGGGGTGTCCACGCTGTTCTTGACGCGGACCCTCGAGGCGACTAGCCTTTGAGGTGCATTCGGTGGATTAACCTTCCACGGATTTGCAAAGCCTCCCCCCGAGGCTTCCCTGGCCTTCACCGGCCATCCGCTTCCGCTGACTGGTCAGGCCGCCAAACCATGAGCCAGTCGCGAAAGATATTTGAGAGAGCCGAGGCTTCGTGCCTCGGCTTTCTGCTTTCTTGCTATCGAGATTAGAGCGTGAACGGTTCGAGCCGCAAGCGCTTATCGCATCTTGCAACCCGGCAGATGGACCAATCGCCTAACTGCACCTCGTTTCAGGAAGCGTTTCAGTAATGTTGCGCCACCACAAGAAAAGTCGCACGATGGACAGGCAGATGGACACCGATGGACAGGCAGATGGACACCGATGGACAGGCAAATGGACATGGACGATGGACAGGCAGATGGACATCAGATGGACACCTCGGTTGTCCATCTCGAACGCGAGTGGATGACGCGAGATCAAATTGCCGAAAAGCTCGAAATCACCCAGAGAACGGTATCAAGGCGCATTAATAAAAGGGGTGAAATCAAAAAGAAAATGGTCAATGAAGAGGCCAGATACAGGGTGTCCATCGGTGAAATCCGGTCCAAATTGAGAGAATCCAGACAAGAAGTCGGGCAGCTCAAGGGTCAGCTAAAAAGCGCTCGAGAAGAACGAGATGCTGCTCGCCTGGAGCGAGATCGTGCGAAATACAAGATTGAAAGTCTGGAAGATGCGATCACTCGTATGAAGCAGGAGCAAGAATCTAGGAAGGTTCTGTTCCGTGTCGGCCCGCTCGAGGTCAGCTGGAAGAGCTAGCATTCCGTCTGGTTCTTCCGGTTTTTACGTAACGAAGGGGATAGGTCATGCTCACCCGTGTGCGCTGTCCCGCTCACGCATGCGCATCACGATATCCTCAAGCGCATCTTCGACGAGGCCTCGCACACTCTTGGCATCCAACCACTCGTGCAACGCTCGATTGATAAGCGTCTGGTAGCTCCCGTCTGGACCCGCCAGCTGCTTGAACGCCGCCACGATATCGGCGTCGAGCCGAATAGTAACTTGCTTCTTACGCTCGGCGGCCTGACGCATTCTTTTGCGAATGGC
>CAYFTY010000634.1:0-3415 GCA_964346045.1 uncultured Bradymonadales bacterium
TTGGGGTCGAGACCGCTCGTCGGCTCGTCTAGGATAATCACATCGGGCTGATGAAGGATGGCCTGCGCGAGTCCGACTCGCTGACGATAGCCTTTCGAGAGCTCGAAGATGTCACGATTGACCATATCTTCGAGGCCGGTTCGCTTCACCGCTTCTTTGACTGCCTCATGTCGCCTCGCCGCAGGAACACCGCGTACTTCGGCGATGAAGGTGAGATAGTCGTAGACCAGCATGTCTTCGTAGAGCGGTACATTCTCGGGCAGGTATCCGATCTTGCGACGTACCTCTTCAGACTCGTCGTAGACGTCGTGGCCAGCCACCTGAGCGCTTCCGCCATTGGCCGCCATAAAACATGTGAGAATCTTGAGCGTCGTGGTCTTTCCGGCACCGTTCGGCCCAAGAAATCCAACGATCTGCCCCGGTTCGATGCTGAAACTCACGTCGTTGAGAGCGACGAAATCGCCGTATCTCTTCGTCAGGTTCTCAACAACGATGCTCGGTTCGACAGACATAGCTTCCCTCGCTTCAGTTGTTATCGCGATTGGCGATTATTTGCGCCGAATTTGATTCGTCAAGTCTGGATCGCCAACGTACCCCGAGGCCGGCAAGTTGGCTTCGGGGCACGTGCGCTCGATCGAGGTCGGCATTGCAGAGATCAATCCACGCTCGGCGCAGCTCCCATGATCTCGTCGCTTGCGAAGTCTTCGTACTTGGTGAAGTTCTCGCGGAAGAGACCCACGAGCTTCTTGGCCTGTCGATCGAACGCCTCGGCGTCGTCCCAGGTCTTCTTCGGAACGAGAATCTTGTCGGGCACGTTGGGCACCGATTGAGGAACATGAACCCCAAAATAAGGGTCGGACGTCGTCTGTACGTCGTTGAGATCGCCCGAGTGAATCGCGTCGATGATGGCTCGCGTATACGGCAGATTGATGCGATGGCCCATACCGAAGGCACCACCGGTCCAGCCGGTGTTGACCAACCATGCTTTCGATCCGTGCTTGCGCATCTTTTCAGCCAGAAGCTCGGCGTACTTCGTTGGAGGCCACACCAGAAAGGCTGCGCCGAAGCAGGCCGAGAAGGTTGCCTGCGGCTCGGTCACGCCCATCTCGGTACCTGCAACCTTGGCGGTGTACCCACTGATGAAGTGGTACATCGCCTGCTCGGGTGTCAGGCGCGAAACAGGCGGCAAAACGCCAAAGGCATCGCAGGTCAGCAGGATGATATTCTTGGGATGACCCGCCACCGCCGGAATCTTGGCGTTGTCGATATAGTGGATCGGATATGAGGTACGCGTGTTCTGGGTGATCGACGACTTGGTGTAATCGACCACTCGCGTGTCTTCGTCGAGCACGACGTTCTCGAGGATCGACCCGAATCGAATCGCATTCCAGATCTCGGGCTCCTTTTCGCGCGAGAGATCGATGGTCTTGGCGTAGCAGCCGCCCTCGATATTAAAGATGCCGTCATCGGTCCAGCAGTGTTCGTCATCACCGATCAATTTACGCTTGGGATCGGCAGAGAGCGTCGTCTTGCCGGTTCCAGAAAGACCAAAGAAGACTGCGACATCGTCGGGAGAATCACCCTCGTTGGCCGAACAATGCATCGAGAGGACGCCCTCTCTGGGCATCAGATAGTGCATCAACGTAAAGATGCCCTTCTTCATCTCGCCGGCGTACTCGGTGCCGAGAATCACCATCTCGCCCCGTTCGAAATTCAGCGAAATCGATGACGATGAAGTCATGCCTTCGGTATAGGGATTGGCCGGGAAGACACCGGCGTTGAAGATCACAAAATCTGGCTCGCCAAAGCTATCGAGCTCGTCTTTGGACGGGCGAATCAACATGTTGTGCATGAAGAGCGCGTGGTAGGCGCGCGTCGCGATGATGCGCACCTTGAGCCGATGTTTGGGATCCCAGCCGGCGTATCCGTCGAAGACGTAGATGCGCTCGCGCAAATCGATATAATCGAGCGCTCGCTGCCGATTGAGCATGAAGACGTGTTCATCGAGGGGCATGTTGATATCGCCCCACCACACATTGTCTTCACTCTCTGGATTCTTGACGACGCGCTTGTCTTTGGGCGTACGTCCTGTTTTTTCTCCAGACATTGCGACGAGCGCGCCCGTCGAAGAGATCTTCGTTCCCGGCTCGTATTTGACCGCCTCTTCGTAGAGGACCGCAGTAGATGCATTGCGGATGATCTCCTTATTACGGATTCCGTATTTTTCTAACATCGCTTCAGGCATGGCTCGTCCTCATATGGGATGCAATCTTCACTTCAATTTGGTGTCATATACTCCAGAAATCCCGCGGGCCCAATCAGCGCCTGGCCACCGTCGACGACGAGCGTCGTTCCGGTGATGTACGAGGCCGCGTCACTGCAGAGGAAGACGGCCGCATGCGCGACTTCGTCGATCTCTCCATAGCGTCCGAGCGGGAGTTTCGATTCGAAATTTTCTTTGATCTCGGGTGTCGCAAGTCTGCTCATCCCCTCGGTATCGTCGATCGGCCCCGGGGCGATGGCGACGACTCGAATGCCGGCCTGGCCCCATTCGAGGGCCAGATCGAGCGTCATCTTCTGGATGGCCGCTTTGGCAGCGCCGGCATGCACCTGCATCGGCGTGGCGATCCACGCCTGGGTTGCCGTGATATTCAGCACGACACCGCCGTTTTCGGCGAGGTGTTCGAACGCCAGGCGCGATGTGTTGAAGGTGCCCATCGTGTCGATATCGACGACCGTTTTGAATCCATTGGGGCTCAAACTCGCAGCAGGCGCGATGAAATTCCCGGCGGCGCCATTGACGACGATGTCGAGCTTTCCAAAAGCGTCGACCGTATTCTCGATCGCCCGCTCGAGCGCTTCGGGATCACGGACGTCGGCCGCAAAACCACGTGCTCTCGAGCCGTCTGGCGAAAGTTCTTCAGCGGCTTTGTCGAGTTTTTCCTGCGTTCTGCTGACCAGCGAAACCGAGGCTCCATGATCGACGAACGCACGCGCAATACCCAGATTGATCCCACTGCCGCCACCCGTAATGAGGGCGACCTTTCCATCGAGGATATCCGGGCTAAAGAAGGACATACCTTTCGCGCGAGGGGTCGTGTTTCGCCGGGACCCTACCGCCTAGCTTGTCGGAAGACAAGCGGGGCGGAGCCTGGGGTCGCCCCTACTGAAAAATCGCGTTGGAATCGCTCTCGGGCACCTCGCCCTGCAATTCGGCGACGATTTCGTGGGGCAGCGGAAACCAGCGCAGATGCTCGAAATCATCGTTGAGAGCGGGGCCTTCGATCTTGAGGTCGCGGGCGCGCTCGGCGGCGTTTTCGACGATGCGTTCGGCCTCGCTCAGGTACGATTCGAGTGCCCATGCGGGCTCGGTGAGTTTTCGCGAGCGATATTCCATGCGGCCACCACGATAGGT
>CAYFTY010000635.1:0-3414 GCA_964346045.1 uncultured Bradymonadales bacterium
ACAGTCCGGGAAGTTTTTGCGTCCCACTGCAGATGTCTACGCCCTCGGGGCTCTTTTTTCGTTCATGCTCACCGGCGAAGAGCCTCGTGAAAGCGTCGAGAATCCGCTCTCAAAAACGGCCTATGAACGTCTTTCGAATGTCGAGCCGCCGGGAGTTTCTTTGCTTCTTGCTCGGTGCATTCAGCCGCTCGCCAAGAAGCGCTTTGGTCGCATCGAAAGGATGATGCCGTTTACCCGTGTCGACGGGCTTCCCACCCCAAAAACAGATGGTTTTGGTCTGCTGCAGCTGCCTGCGCCGTGGTCTGGAGCCGAGGGGCCTGATAATCGCGCGGCGCGCTCGAGCCTGAGTCCCGGGCCGCTGATCAGTATTCCTCGTGGCGAAGAAGGCCAGGAGATTCAGAAAGCCGAGCCCGAGCCGCGGGGCTGCGGCGCCATACTGCACCGTCTGCGTACGTTGCTCGGCATGGATTGAAGGCGCGTTCAGACGTCGCAGGCGTCGCCGATGCCGTCGCCGTCAGTATCTTCCTGCAGTGGGTTGGGGGTTTCCGGACAGTTATCACTCGAGTTCGGAATACCATCATTGTCGATATCTATGTCGCACGCGTCGCCAACCAGATCTCCGTCAGTGTCCAGTTGTGTGGCGTTCGAGGTCGTTGGGCAGTTGTCACACAGGTCACCGATTCCGTCACCGTCGACGTCGCTCTGTGAGCTATTCGACACCAGTGGGCAGTTGTCGGTGGTGTCCGTAAACCCGTCACCGTCGTCGTCGATGTCACAGGCGTCGCCGTCTTCGTCCCCATCGGTGTTTATCTGGTCGGGGTTTTCCTGCCCGGGACAGTTATCGCAGACGTCTCCGATCCCGTCGCCATCACTATCGATCTGGTCGGGGTTCGAATCGTTGAGGCAGTTGTCGCAGGCGTCGCCGACACCGTCCGCGTCTTGATCACTCTGGCCCGGGTTGGACGTGAATATACAATTGTCGCACGCGTCTCCAAGCGCGTCGCCATCGTTATTGACCTGGTTGCTATTGGAGCGACGCGGACAATTGTCGACTCCGTCGGCGATCGAGTCACCGTCGAGGTCGTTCTCACACGCGTCCCCGATGCCATCAGAATCGAGGTCATCCTGCATAGGGTTGTTGATATCCGGGCAGTTATCCAGGGTATTTGGAAAGCCGTCCCCGTCGCGATCCGAGTCACAGACATCACCGACGCCGTCGGCATCTGAATCGGTTTGGAGGTCATTGCTCAGCGAGGGGCAGTTGTCAGCCTCGTTTTCGATTCCGTCCCCGTCCCTGTCGGGGTCGCAGACATCTCCAATCTGGTCATCGTCGAGGTCGTTTTGGTCGGCATTTGCCTGCTCGGGGCAATTGTCCGACTCGTCGGGGATCTGGTCGCCATCTCTGTCCGTATCACAGATGTTCCCTTGCCCATCGCCGTCGTCATCGAGTTGTGCCTGGTTGGCATTATCCGGGCAGTTGTCCTCGGTATTCACGATCTCATCGCCATCCCGGTCGGGGTCACAGGCATCTCCCACACCGTCCTCGTCCAGATCGTTCTGATCGGCGTTTTCAATCTGCGGGCAGTTGTCCTCGCTATCTGGTACGCCATCGTCGTCGATGTCGGTCGGTCCGATATCGTTGGCGACGTCGATATCCACATCCGACCCTGCGTCGGGAGCGTTCGCCAGATCTGGAACCGCGTCGGCTCCCATATCCGGGGTCTCTCCAGGAATCACACAGACTCCGAGCACCGCGCATTCTTCACCTGCGAAACAGTCTTCGTCGCTTTCGCATGCTGCGTCGGTGAACTCGGGCTTGCAGCTCATCGAGGTCAGCATCATCAGGAGCGCAAAACAAAGTGTCTCTTGGGTCCGTCGCGACAGGTATTTCATCCAATACATCGAATGCTTCCAGCTAGCGTGAGGGGGAGTGCTAACAGGATCATAACTGGAGGTGGCGCGCGAAGGAAGAAATTGCCTGACCTCGCAACCTTGCTGGCCTCGCGCGCATCTCACGGCAGGAGGTTTCTATGAGATGTCTCATGCTAGCGCTCGTACTTCTCTCGATGCCAGGTTGCCAGACATCCCCGGCGCGTGCGGCTGACCATGCGGACGCTGATACTCGCTCCATTTCCATGCAGGACTTCGCGTGGAAGAACCGGCCGTTGGTCGTTCTCGCCGATGATTCATCGGTCGTGCGAGGGTTGGCGGATCGAATCGATGCCAACTGGCAAGAGATGCTGGAGAGAGACATGGTCGTGCTCTGGGTCTTTGCCCAACGCCTCAGAGTCCAGGGCCCTGACGGGAGCACCGAGTTCGGCGCAGCAGCGGCCGAGACGATCCGAGGCGAACTCGAAGATCCAGAAGAGAGCGTATTACTTGTTGGAAAGGATGGAGGCGTCAAGGGACGGTTTGATACCGACATTTCGCTCGAGACGATCTTTGATCTTATCGATGCAATGCCGATGCGCGCGCGAGAAATGAGGAAGCGTTCGGAATGAGTCTTTGTTAGGCTCTCCTCGTTTCGAATACCGAGGTCGTCATATGGGTCTGTTCTCGCCGCCGCTCGACTCGCTGCGTACCAACCTTGAGCCTGTTCGTCTGGGAGTACTCGCATCGGGGTCGGGCTCAAACTTCGAAGCGATCGTCGACGCATGCCGCGATGGAGTCATTCGTGGCGAGGTTGTACAAGTGATCTGCAATAACTCGGGGGCGCGAGTCTTCGAGCGGGCTGAACGACTCAAGGTGAGAGCCGAACTCATTAATCACCGTGATTTCGACTCCCGTAGCGATTTCGACGGCGCGATTGTGTCCGCGCTCAATGCCGCGAATGTGGAATGGGTTGCGATGGCCGGTTGGATGCGCATTTCGACCCCCGTCCTCGTGGAGGCCTACGCCGGTCGAATGTTGAATCTCCATCCGAGTTTGCTGCCAGCCTTCCCGGGGTTCGATGCAGTGGGGCAAACCCTTGCCGCAAACGTGAAGATCACGGGGTGCACGGTGCACCGCGTGACATCGCAGGTAGATGGTGGGCCGATCGTAGCTCAGGCTGCCCTCGAGGTCCGACCCGAGGACGACCGCTCGAGTCTGCACGAGCGTATTCATACGCTGGAGCACGAGCTCTTTGCGCCGGCGATCGCTCACGCCATCAGCGAGCAAGAGTAATGAGAGCCCGCTTCATAGAACGTCCGAGAGGTGTCGCGGAGATCAAATCCCGCCTCCTGCCAAAGGATGGCAGACCCTGAGTCCTCAAATCGCAGGTTGCCGAGGTGTGAGCGGGTGCGGTAAATTCGAGATACCGTAATCCCGTAGCCAGCCTCGTCTTTGGATGCCGAGCCATCATGCCATTGGACTTCACTGACCGTGTAAACTCGCCGATCGACTGCCCGCTCAAGATGAGCACGATCGCGTGGT
>CAYFTY010000636.1:0-3414 GCA_964346045.1 uncultured Bradymonadales bacterium
TCTTCGCTCACAACGATCGTAGACCGATTCGTACTCTCCCGGCTGGACGTTGCACGGCGCATTGATGGCGGCGACGAAATTCGCCGGCGTGTGCAGGTCGGGGTATTCTTTCTTGTTATGGCAGACGCCCTCGTTCGGCGTGCACGTACGCCAAATGATCTTACGGTGGATATCGAGCCCCGTACGAAATCGCTCCTGCGCCTCGAGCACGTAGGTGTCATCGCCCCGGTAGGGTTCGACCTCGGTTGGCTCGTTCACGCTCGGTCGGTTGGGTTCGAAATCGATCGAGGTTCCGAGGCCGGCCTCCGAGAAATCAGGACCGCAGCCCCAGAGAGCCATCGCCGCAATCGCGAGCAAAACCGGGTTCAGTTGCATCGGTGCGCGCATCGAATTGCTCATGAAATCAGGTCCCCAAAGGGTTCGTCAGCCGGGAAGAACTCGCTGTGGTCGGCTCCGAGAAAGTCCATCAACGTCTTGAACGTCGCCCGGTACGAGTAGACTTTGCCCATCGCGGTCAGGTCTTCAATCGAGGTCTCGCCAAAGGTACGACCGCCGTTTCCGGCCTGGGTGATCAAACCGCCCATAAAGGGCATCGACATCCACCGCGTGGCATTGTCGCCACCGTGGTCGCTCCCTCGAGCCGAGTTGAATTTGCCACCGCGTGTCGTGCGGCCGAATTCCGATCCCAGGACAACGAGAGTATGGTCCCAGTACGTACCGCCTGCAGGATGCGTCATCATCTTCAATGCCGCGTGGATACCCGAGATGAGCTGATTCAGCGCGTCCATGCGGGGTGGCAGATTCATCTCTTCCTGCGAGTGCAGATCGTAGCCACCCTGACTCAGATAGATCGCCGGACAGCCGAAATGGAAGAGTCGCAGCCCGAGCATGATATTGCGTGCCGCCCCGCTATTCCCCAGCAACAATCGCAGTTGATTGTTGCTGATGCCATCAAAAGGCTCATCGCTCTGTGCCCTGACGTCGAGCGCAGGATCGTTGAAGATTTCGCTGTAGCGTTTGGTTGCCTCGCGCGTCTGCATGTAGGCGTCGATAGGCACGCGCAGCTCGGGATGCGCTCGGTCGAGCATGCGCTGATCGACGGACTCGGACATGCTGCGCGCCCAATCTGGCAGCGACTTTGCGGCATCGAAACCGAAGCCCGAGAAGCCATCCTGCAGCACGGGCGGTCGATATCCGGCGAATTTACCGGCCCCGTTGGCCATGCCCGAACCACCGAGCACGAATGCCGGCAAGACCACTCCATCCTCGGTATCCGGCTCGCGGTTACGAAGCCCGTAATTTAGCATCGTAAAAAGGCCGGTGCCATTGCCGGCATAGCCCGTGTTGAAGCGTTGTAGACCCGAGTTGTGGTTGCCGTCTGCGCTTCCTGAGGTCGGCTCATGATCGACGCATGGGATCAATGCGACCTCATTCGAGAGTTCGACGACACTCTTCATGCCCAGCTCGCGCCGGGATGCCCCTTCATCCCCTTCGAGATAAGGCGCCCTCGCGAGAAGTTCGGATGCGCCCCACTCGGTCTCATCGGGAAGCCCATCCGCGAGCCCCCAGGGATTGAATCGATCGGCACTATGTCCGTTAAACGCTGCGGTGAAACGAAACCCGCCACCGAGGCGAATGTAGATGAGGTGCTTCAACGCCCCTCGCGCCTCGGTCTGCTGGGCATATGCTTCGCTCGGCACCCACACATGGGGTGCTGCCGCGGCGGCTGTCGCCAGACCGACGCCCTTGAGAAAGGAGCGCCGATTCACACCGTCTTTTTTCTTTGTATCGTCGGCCATCGGGTCCTCCTTCAGTAGAACAACATGTCTGAGCTCGAGAGCAGCGCGAAGCACGTCGGGCGCGCGAACTGCGCGGCCGTGCACCCGTTGCACTCTGAGGCGTAGGTTCTGGCCATATCGCGTTCTTCGTCTGTCATGACGCGACTGTGAAATTGACCCAGCTGGTGCTGAAAGATCGTCTCTCCGAGATCTTCGTCGAGGGTCTGATTGGCATCGACCCCGCCAGGCAACAGTCGCTCAATCGGAGCTCCGCCGCCTTCGAATGCCGGGTCACAGACCTGATTGACGAAGTTCAGCTGTTGAGCCGTCGTCAGAATCGAGACGATCTTGAAACGCGAACCCGCGCTGTTGTCCGGGCAGCCGCCCAGGTTGCGCGCGAGGTTTCGATAGCTCGTGTCGACGCCGTCCTCATCGAGTTGCCATCGTGAGTTTTCGACCAGGGCCGTACCGGCAATCGATCCGCTCTCGAGAAATTCACCCGGCCGCGTGAGCCGATGATCGCAGGTTGCCAATTCGTATCCGGTCATATGTTCGACCGAGTCGAGCCAACCCTCGGCTTCGACCTGCTTCATCGGACCGTATGTCCAGCGATGACTGGTCTGGGTGCGGTTCGTGTTCGACTGCAGATACGCCGCCGAGGTCAGCACCGCAAAATGCAGCGCTCGGATGTCGCCGTTGAATTCCAGGAAGTAGCGTACGAGCTTGTCGCGCACCGTCGGTACGAGATTGCCCAGGTCATAGTCCAGGTACTGTCGCAAAACGTCGTCGACGACCTTTTCCCAGAAAAGCGGGTCTTGTGCGAGCAGGCGCCCCGGAATCTGCAGTCGTTCCCACTCGTCGGCCTTGAGAATCCCCGACCAGATCGTCATACGGCCGTCATCATCAGGCCGCGCGCGAATGTCGGGCTCGACGATCAGCTCGTTGTAGCCCCAGAGCGTACTGGTGCACTGCGCCTTGAGTACCGGGTCGACCATGCCCTCTTCGTTCGTGCACGGAAAATGAATGTGCGCGTCGGGCAGCCGCATCTGGAGGTCGCGATGGTCGTAGTAACCATTCCACCAGATCTCGTAGAGATGCGACATATCTGCGAGTTCGGAGCCCAGTGGCGGGCGTCCCATGAAGATCCAGTAGAGCGCTTCAGCTCGATCTTCTGGCGTATTATGCCGGCGCACCAGAACTGGATGTGCGCTGGTCACGGCTGCAAACTGGTCATAGGCAATTTCACCACGGTAGAGCTTGGCAACGAGCTCATCCATGTCGTAGATGCGCTCGACGCTGACCGCCTGCGTGTCGTATTTGAGGCGATCCGACCAGATTTTCTGGTTGGTGAGCACGAATTCGTCGCGCAGCAGAAGGTTGATCGCAACCTCGCCCCACGTCTTTCCGTCACATGTATTGACGACGTCGTCGCGCGTCGGATAGCGACCTATCACATCGACGAAGAGTCGCCGGCATGCTTCGGCTTTGACGATCGGCTGATGCTGCAAACCCACGCCCCATAGACTGCGGCAAAGCCCCTCGTTGACCGGGTTCTGGAACTCGAGCGAATCGCAATAATTCGCGCAGCTCGGACCGCAATCTGGATTATTTTCGGCGCGTGGGATGTCGCTGACCG
>CAYFTY010000637.1:0-3406 GCA_964346045.1 uncultured Bradymonadales bacterium
GACACCCTCACGCAGATCGAGTCGTCGCCCAGTATCGGTGAGCTCGAGGTCATGCCCGCGCGATTTTATCAGGATGTCGAGAACGACAAATTGTACATTTCGACGTCCGATCGTCGTTCGGCCGAGGGCCATCGCTACTCGATTTCGGTGATTCACACGCACGGAATCTACTTCGACGACTCCATTCGTCTGACTGTCGACGGGCTCGCCGCGACCGGATTCACGACGGCTACGCAGATAACCCACCGCGAACACACTTCACGAACTGTCTGGGGCATGTTCCTCCACAACACGCAAGAGAGCACGCTTCGTAATGTCCATGTCTGGATGAACGGGCGCGGCATCGGTACCTACTCGGCCGAGGATTACGCGTTTGGAAATGTCGTCGAATTTGCGACGGCTCGCGGCAACTACTCGCGAGCGGGCAACGGTCAGGGTGACCTCGGCGGAATCACGCTCTTTCAGCCGCAGCAAGACGAGATCCGCGACTCCGAGGCATTTCTGAACGGAGAGTACGGGATCAACATTCGCGGCGGCGGCGAAGACGGCCGACTCGAGGCACATCAGAGTTTCATGCGCCGCAGCATCGCCTGGGGCAACGGCGCCGAAGACTTCAAGATCAAGACGGGATACGACAGCATCCACGAGGCTCAGAATTGTGTGGCGTTGGGCACGGTCTCGAACACCCCCAATGCGGCGAATTGTCTGATGGGACGGGGCAGCGCCAGCCGATTCGACGACTCCAATATCATCCTGGAACATATCGACGACCTCGATCCGGGCGCCGAGTTTGCGGATCCCGAAAACCATGATTATCGGCTGCAGGAAGGTTCGCGCTTCATCGGCGCGGGGCCCGATGGACAAGATCAGGGCCCCTATCCCTACGAAGCCAACGTCTACTTCGTATCTCCAGATGGCCCGGGTGGGAACGGTCTCTCGGTCGCGTCGGCGTTTGGATCGATTCAGCGCGCGCTCGAAGAACTCGGTCCGGGCGACACGCTCTACATCGAGCCCGGCACCTACGACGAGGACGTGAGAGTGCAGCTCGCAGGCACGCCCGAAGCACCCATCTCGGTGCTCGGTCGCGGAGTCGAACCTGTGGTTCTCAGGGGTACGTTTACCCTGCAAGGGGCTGAGCATATTCGATTGGAGAGGTTGCATTTCACCGGCGGCGTGCAGGCGAACGACTCGACTCGTATCTCGATGGAAAACTCGTCATTTGCAGCCGACGAAGTCGGTCTCGAGGCTCAGGCCGTCACCGGCCTCAGACTCGTGCATAATATCTTCACGAGCTTTTCAGAGGCCGGGCTCTCGGTCGAAAATTCGACCGAAGTCTTCGTCGCCGGAAACCTCTTCGACAACGACGAAACTGTCGCGGTGCGTGTCGATGAGCCCGGCGCCCTCGTCTACTCGAATTACAATGGATTCCGACATGCGACGATCGCATGGCAGGTCGCTGATCAGGGGTGCTCTCTCGAGGATGCGAGCCCGGCGTACGAAGTCGATTCGGTGCGGGTCGAGCCGGCGCTCGACATGGGCGATGGTCGTCCTGTCGTCGCCAACGTCGATGCGGTCGAAGCCCTGGGCCCGTTCTCGAGACCGCTCGGAAACTACCGCGACGAGAAGCGTGAGAGCGAACTCTGGCTCACCGAAGAACCCACCGTGCACTCGGTGAGTTCGACCACGGCGAATATCGAATGGGGAACCTCGTTACCCGCCACCACGACTTTGACCTGGGGCACCACGCCGGCCATGGAGAACGAAGTCGAGTTCGAGGTGCTCTTCGCTGGAAATTACAGCTTCACCGGGCTCGAACCCGACACGACCTACTACGTTCAGATCAAGTCGCTGAGCATTCCCAATATCGTGGATATCCAGCTCGATCGGGTCGACGTGACGAGCCCGGTACTCGAATTCACGACGGCCGCAAGCGACCCCGCGGGCGTGACCTACTACGTGGCACCCGATGGCAGCGATACCAACGATGGCACGAGCCGTTCTCAGGCTTTCGAAACCATCCAGCAGGCTGCCAACGTCGTCGGCGTCGGCGATACCGTATTGATCGACGAAGGACTCTACGAAGAGCGGGTGATCGTTCGCGCCACGGGCGCGCCGTCAGCCCCCATTACCTTCAAGAATGTTCCCGGTGCAAAGGTTCGTATCGAAGGCGGTGAGGGTCGCCTGAATCAAGGCTTCGTCGTCGCAGCCAAAGAACACCTCGTCTTTGACGGATTCTTCTTCGACCGATTTTCGTCGGCGAGCGCCTTTCCGATCGGGCCCGACGCCCGCTTTGATAGCTGGCGCGGTGGTCAATCCGGCCAATTCAATATCTACGAAAGTCGGGACATCACCATCTCGCGCATTCTCTCAGACGGCCGACTCGCCTCGGATGCACGCGACGTGACCGCCCATAACGTCACCAATCTCACGGTGTCGAATATGGTCTCGACCAATAAATTCGGCGGATGCCTCTACCTGCTTGCAACGCCCGGTCTGCGAGTCGAACACAGCGTCTTTTTGAGGCCCCAGATCAGCGCATTTCTGCTGCGTAATGAGAGTGAACACGAGAGCATCTGGGAGAATAACATCATCACCGATTCGCTCGATAAAAAGGCGGTCTTGAATATCTCGCTTCTGACGGTCGACCGCACGACCGACCTTCTGACGATGCGCAATACGCTCTTCTTTTTAAGGGATCATTTCGCACCGGAGAGCCGACATCTGATCGGCGATCGCAGCTACAGCGACATGCCAGGGGTCTTTGAATCAACGGTCTTTGGCGACCCCGAATTCGCAGGCATCGACGAGCTGGTGATGATGGGCGAGTCGTACCCGGCGTTTTCGCCCGACCGATTCGCAGGCGCGCTCGACGTCGAATTCGACTTCGCAAAATTCATGACCACCAATCCGGCCTTTGATGGAATCGGCCTCGAGTCCGAAAAATTCACCGATGGTCTTCCGAACTGAGCGAGTGCCACGTGTCGAGCGTTGTCGTCCTCCTCGTTCTGCCCGAGCTGCGCGGGCTAGAAAATGAATGGCCATTCATGTTAGGGTCTCTGCGTTGTGAAAAGACCCGAAACACGAGGATCAAAATGATCGGATACGGACTCACCGAAGACCAGCAGATGTTCCAGAAGACCGCGCACGACTTCGCGCGCGACGTTATTCGCCCGGCCGCACCCCACCACGACGAGACCGGGGAGTATCCCTGGGAAATCTTGCAGCAATCGTGGGAGCTCGGCCTCATGAACACGATGATCCCCGAGTCGGTCGGAGGCCTCGGCCTCGGCTGCCTCGACGCATGCATCATCGCCGAAGAAACGGCGTGGGGATGCTCGGGCATCGGTACCGCGATTGAAGCGAACGGCCTCGCGCAGGCACCGCTGATCATGCACGCCACCGACGA
>CAYFTY010000638.1:0-3404 GCA_964346045.1 uncultured Bradymonadales bacterium
CCGAGAAATCCGCCGCCGCCTGTGACCAAGATCTTCATGCCGCGGATCTATCACGAGATACGCCGGGAATCGACCCGGGTGATGTCGAGGGCGGATAGTTTGCGCGGTGAATCGTCCTCCGGCCCTGCGGGCCGCGACCCACGAGGTCGTCATTTCCTCCCGCTGGTCGGTTCAGTGCCAGATTCGCCCAGGGTCAAGTACGGCACTGAACCGAGCGACGCGAGGAAATTCGCGGCCGGTGGCCGAAGGCCGAAGGCCGGCAGGCGGATCCAGTTTGTGCCTCCAAAGGACCCTGGGTGCCCCTGCGAACGTGAGCGCGGTTGCTTTGCGCAGCAACGCGGCTACACTCGGCGCATCAAACCTCGATAGGAGAGACCATGCAGTTGCCAGACCGATACGAACACAACTTCACGCCCGAGCAAGACCCCACCGATCTCGAGGTCATCGAACCATTGCTCGAGACGCTCGAGGCCATGCCGCTCGACAATTACGACCAGGTCGTTTCGTACCTGAAGGCGTGGGACGAAACCGAGCGCTGGATCGGCGAGCATATCAAGCAGTCGCAGCTGGCGACGCAGGTGAATACCGAAGACAAAGAGGCCGAAGAGCACTGGATGCACCTTGTGCAGAACGTGTTGCCGGCGCTTTCGTCGTGGGATGACAGGTTGAATCGCAAGCTCCTCGACGCCGAGGCGCATAGAGACCTCGAGAGTTCGAGCTACGCGCCGTTCGTGCGCCAGACGCGTAAATCGGTCGAGCTTTTTCGCGAAGAGAATATCCCGCTGCAGCGCGACCTTCAGGGGCTGACGACCAGGTACAATCAGATTTCTGGCGGCTGGAAGATCGAATTCCGCGGCGAAGAATATCCCAAGGCCGCGATGAGCAAATTCACGATGGCAGCCGACCGCGATACTCGCGAAGAAGCCTGGCATGCCGTGAGCGAGACGATTCTCGAAGATGCAAATACGCTCGATGATCTCTGGGAAGAGATGTTCGGGCTTCGACAGCAGGTCGCAGAAAACGCCGACTACGACGACTTTCGAGACTATATCTTTGCGGCCAAGCAGCGCGATTATGGGCCCGAAGAATGCTACGCCTACCACGACCTCATCGAGAGTGAAGTCGTACCGCTCGTGCGCGAAATCAGCGAGGATCTGCGAGATCGGCTGGGTGTCGACACCTATCGCCCCTGGGATACGCGAGCCGACCCGACCGGCGGCGAAGCGCTGAATCCCTTTGAAAGCGCAGATGAACTTCAAGACGGCGTCGAGCGCATGATGCGTCGTCTCGACCCCGAGCTCGGCTCGCAATTCAATGCGTTCCGCGAGTATCAGGACCTGGATTCACGCCCGGCGAAATCGCAGGGCGGCTTCATGATGATGCTGCCGTGGACGCAACGACCGTTCATCTTTGCCAACGCCAGCGGCGTGCATCGCGACATCGTGACACTTCTTCACGAGGCAGGACATGCGTTCCATTACGTTGCGGGCGCGCCCAACAACCCGATGGCGGGCACGTCGACGCCGATGGAATTCAACGAAGTCGCCAGCATGGCGATGGAGCTCTTGCACTACGACACGCTCGATGAATTCTACACCGAAGAAGAGGCTCAACGAGCAATCCACGAGCATCTGCGGCGGCTTCCCCGTCTACTCGTTTCGGTCGCACGCGGCGATGCGTGGCAGCACTGGGCGTATACCCATAAAGATCATACGCGGGGCGAACGGCATGATGCCTGGCTCGAACAAGAGAAGCGTTTCAGCGGTGGAATCATCGATTGGAGCGGCATCGACGAAGATCTGCGCCGCAAAAGCTGGCACAACATTCTGCACTTCTTCGTCGTGCCCTTCTACTTCATCGAGTACGGCTTTGCGCAGCTCGGTGCGCTGCAGGTCGCGGTAAACGCCGAGAAGGATCCGGCCAAAGCCCTGAAGATGTACAAAGACGCGCTCGCCCTCGGGCCGCAGCGCGATACCTTCGGGCTCTATGAAGCAGCCGGAGCCGAATTCATCCCGACCCAAGAGAAGGTGCGCGAATTGATGAACTGGATTCGCGACGGGCTGGTCTTCTAAGCACGCCGTCGAATACGCATCAGAGCGAGGAAGACCACGAGGAGTGGAATCACTCCGGTACTTGCATCCGAGCTGGCGCACCCGCAGCCCTCATCGATCGTCGCACCATCGACGTCATCGACCATCGTTGGCGGTGTGGTGGGAGAGAGGTCACCGATTTCTTCTTCTTCGACCTCTTCGGATTCGCCGTCCTCTTCGGCCCCCGGGCCGAAGACCGAGACCTCCACCCTGATCCATGCGAATCCGCCGAAAGGATCGGTGGCTTGAATCGCAAAGGAATCATCCGAGAGGCTCTCGGTATAGAAGGTCGCGGTGCTCTCCTCGAGCGTGACCTCACCCCCGAATTTCGGTTCCTGGACAATCTCGTAGACGAGCGGATCGCCGTCGGGATCAGTGGTCGTGACGTCGATTTCGATGGGCTCGCCAGATGGGGTGCGCACGAAAAGCTCCAGCGCGATCGGCATGGAATTTCGGCGCGCCTCGACGGTGAATACGCGTGGCCCGACCAGCGTGTCCCCCAGACCAATCGAAACTCGTTCGTCGCTGGCTCCGAGGCCTGCGGCCAGTACGCCGTCTGACTGAAAACCCTGGGGAGTTTCGTAGACGATCGGCTCGGCATCGAGGTCGCCTCGGTCGAAGTCGAAGATCACGGGCCGTGCGCCCTCGGGGCGGCTGGCAAAAGACGAGACATAGATGCGTGAAGGTGTCGCGACGATCTCATCGCCAAAAAAGAGAGTGTTGAATCCCGGCTCGAGCACGGTTGGCGAGCCAGCAGGCATGCCTTCCTGCAGCGCCTGTACGAATACGTGCCCGGTCGGACTGTCTGGATCGGCTCGAAAGCTCTCGGATCCGACGACCAGCAAGTCGCCGTCTAGCTCGAGAAAGTCTCCGAGGTCTGAGCCCAGAAGCTCGTAATCAACCGTCGAAACCATGGCAATGCCTCCGGCTTCGATCGCCATGATGCGTACATTTCGCGTGTCGCCGACCTCTTCGGTTGCGGCCACGAGATCACCTGAAATCGCGACCGGGCCGGCGGCCGGGATCGAGGCCTCACCGAGCTTTTCGAGACCATCTTCGGCAAATTCGTGGACCTCGACGTGCGATGAAGAGGTCGAGAGAAACGAAAAGGCCAGCCGGCTTCCCCGGGCGTCGATGCGCGAGTCGAAGCGGTCGATCAGAAATCCAGTGCCGAGGTCCAGCTCGGCCAGATCGACCCATTGGTCGTCAGGCATGGCTTCGTACACATAGAGAGTCGAGCGCTCACCGGTATGAGGAGCACCCACGGCGAGGAATCCATCACCGAGCTCGACGGCGCTTCCGAACGCTGAATCT
>CAYFTY010000639.1:0-3398 GCA_964346045.1 uncultured Bradymonadales bacterium
TTGACAGAAAGCCCCGTTCACCTCGTGTGAACGGGGCTTTCGTCATTTCTTGGTCTCTTTTCCACGCACTTTGTCAAAGAAGTGCCTGACTTTCTCGCCGGCTCGCTCAAACGCGACCGCGTACTCTTCGAAGGTCCACGAGCCGCGCACGGCTTTTCCACGGTAATACGTGATTCGATCCTTATTCCGCTCTCGTAGATCGCGAGCACGCTTGGCACTCTTTTGCTTCGCTTCGGCTTGCGCCATCGCCTGGGCCGCGCGCGAGACGCGAGATGCGATCGTTTCTCCGTAACCACCCGGATAGTCTCCCGCTACCACACACGATTCACACCAGTAGGCGTCCATCCTTCGTATGCATCGAGACGAGACAACCTCGGTCTGACAGCCAGCGCATAAGACGCGCTCGACGGATTCGCTGGCAGTCGGTCGGTCGAGCTCGAGCGAATCGGTCTCGATGGCCGATTGGATGGCAGGCTTCGACGGTTTTCGTTGAACCTCCCTCAGGTCTCGCTCGCGACTGGCCTGGGCCCGCAGCTCGGCTCGATCGTCTCCGTCTAAGAACACCCCCGCACACATCGGACAACGGTCGAGTTCGATATCCTGGAAAAAGACGGCATCCATCCGGGTTGCATCTCGCGGGCAGCTGCGTGCTTCTGCGGGTTCGGTGCGTGAGAGTGCGAGGATGTCCTCAAAGTCCATACCGGCAAAACGCTGCGCCACCAGTTGGTCGAATTCACCGGCGTCGAGCCAGAGGCTCTCGCACGAGTCACAGAGGTCTACCTCGACGCCCTGGGTGGTATGGGGGCGCATGGCGGCCGAGCACGCAGGGCAGGGGAGTGGACTCATGGGATCTTTTTTCTCGGTGCAGGTTCAGAGTCAGCTTCGTAGGCATCGATCATATCAAAGAGGGCTTCGAGTTGCTCGGCCGTGGGTGCGCGCTGCGTCGTCTGGAGCGGATCCTCACTCAGGTCGTAGGCCCACGTGCGGCGGCTTGCTCGGTCGAACATGACCCGTTCATCGCCTCGAACCATCACGTTGTGCTGGCGATAGGCACGTCCGTCGAGTGTCAGTAAGAGCCCTTGCGACAAAACTGGCTCGCGCTCTTCGGATGTCGCGATCGCCAGCAGGTCTCGGCCATGCGTGCCACGGATCTCACCACTCACGTCAATGCGTGCGGCCGCGAGGGCAGTCGTCGAAGCATCCACCAGCGAGACTGGAGTCTGGATGGTCTTGCCGGCCATGAGTCCTCGCGAGGGTTTGACCAACATCGGAATGCGGATGAATTCCTCATAGCCATCAGTGCCGTGATGGCTAAGGCGATGTTCTCCGAATGCTTCACCGTGGTCAGAAGTCATGAGCAGCGTCGAATTCTCCCAGCGTCCGGCCTCCTGCAGAGCGTTGCGGATTCGTCGAAGTTCGCCATCGATGTCATGGATCGCGTCGAGGTAGCAGACGACTCCGGGGATCGGGTCGAATCGCTCGCACGGCCCCGGTGCATTATGAGGGTCGTAGTAGTGGGCCCAGACGAAGCTTTGAGCGGGGGCGTCTTTCAAATAATCGAGCAGGGCGTCTGTGACGTCGTCGTACCCCCACTCTGGATAGCCGGGGCCGTCGGGCGGGTTGGGATACGAGAAAAGCTCGAATCCGTCTTCGTATCCAAGCCCTCGTTGAAATACGCCCGATGGGCCATCGTCGACGAATGCTGCGGCATTCACGAATCGCTCGGCGATGGTTGGGTGCTGGTCTCCGCGAACCGAGGGAAAGACCCGGTTCACCCTCTCGCCGGCGCGCTCTTCTTCGAAGACGTAACGATAGTCGGTCGTTCGGTAGACAGGCTCGAAATTCAGAGCCAATGGGATGAGCGCGCGGGTCAACGAGGGAAGCGAGAGAGTCGTGATCCCCCCTGTAGCGTAGGCCCGATCGAATCGAATCCACTCATCCCGGGTTTCGTCGAGAAAGGGAGTCGTCGGCTCTTCGTATCCATAAACCGACATCTTGTCGGGCCGCAGCATATCGATGGAAACGAGGATGATGAGGTCTGAGGGCTCGCGCTCATGTACGCGTGCGAGACGCGGGGACGTTACCGGCGTGTAATCTCCTCCCAGACAGTTCTGGTCGATACCGTCAGACGGGATATCGCGCTCGAACGGGTTGATGGCGGCCTCGGAGTCGTTGCAGTCTACGCCGCCGAAATGCTCGGCGAAGTAGCCGTCTTCGTCCCAGTCGGCAAACCCACGCCATGGCTCGGCGAAGGCTTCAGCGCTGTGGTCGACACGTCGCGGTGTACGCCCTTCATACACCTGCATGGCGAGTAGCCCGCCGATCAGACAGACGACTACGGCGCTGCCCGGTCGAGGCTTGCTCACCCGTCGTACGACCGGCGCCAGCGCACCTGCGAAAAATAACCATTCGAAGACCGCGAGCGCCATATGGGCTTCGAGATAGAGCCTCGGCGTGAGCACAAAACGGTTCAGATAGCTCAAGATGATGCCGCAGCCCCCGATGATCACCGCGAGTGCGAGGACCGCGCGCCGCTCGCTCCGCAGATAGATCAACGAGCTGGCCAGTCCAGCGAGCAGCCCGATACCGGCGAGCGCCGCAATCAACACGGCATTGGGGTCGAGGAAGGAATTTCGAATCGAAGCCCATAAGGCGAATGCATCGGCCGTCACCGCAAAGATCGCGAGCGCCAGCGCGAGGCCCGGAATCGTTGCGACGAGAGCCGCGCTCGAGCCGAGGAGGTCTGGAAGAAATCTCACCCAGACCCAGGAGAGGATGAGAGCCAGTGCCGCGCATGCCCACGTCGCTCCGCTTTCGACGCCCAATGCATAGGCAGCTCCATTGGCGGCAATACTCGTGAGGCCCGCTGCCATCGCGCCCGAAAGCGTTGCAATCACCGAGGTGCTGCCCCGCTCGTGAAGCCAGTCGATCAGCAGTCCGCCGGCGCCCATCAGCGCAGCCCACGGCCCGACGTAGAAAAAGGCCCCGATCACCGCAAAGCCCACCATGGCTCCCTCGAAACCCTCGAATGCCTGCATGAACGCAGAGCCCGAGAGGATCGAAGCAAAGCCCCCAATCGCTGCGATGGTAGCCGATTCGAGGGCCGGGAAATCTCTCTTCATCGTTGTTCTCGTCCGGGCAACTTGCCTTGCTGCTTGGATTCCTGCCTGTCACCAAGCAGAATTCGCTTTTCGTGTCTCTTTCGCAACTGCTGGTAGAACACCTCGAGGAAATGACGCGGGTCGCTGCGGTAGTTTTCTGACGGCCAGCCGATCTTCTGCGCGATTTTCTCAGCGACCCTCTCGAGCACGTGTTCGCCAGGGTCTTCGCGAAGCACGTCTTCGAGCACCTGCAGCTCATAGACGCCGTACATGTCGAGTTGCCCATCCGAAAAAAGA
>CAYFTY010000640.1:0-3397 GCA_964346045.1 uncultured Bradymonadales bacterium
GTACACCTTCAGCGACCGTCTCGCCGCGGCGAGCGGCGACGAAAAAGAGTTCGACCCAGGTTTTTTCGGAGGGCTCCAAAAGCGCCATCAGTGTGTAGGCACTCTCGCGGACATCCTCAGATTCCGCTCGAGAGCGGACAACGTCTAACGTGGCGAAAACCGCTGGCCAGACCTCTTCTTTCTCGCCTTGTTCGCGCACGACATAGCGGTCGAAGACGACCCACTTTTCAGCAATATCTGGCGGTGCTGCCTCCGCTCTGGGGGTCCACGAGGTCCAGGGCGCCCGATCCTCGGGCTCGAGCGAGAGCATGGCCGGGCGCTCGTCCGAAATCTCGATCTCGGGCTGGGGCTGCGGCGTAGCGCAGCTCGTCGTGATGATTGCGCTCAAAGCGAAGACGAAATACTTCATTCGAATAAATAGGCGATCGCCGTGAGAAAGGTTTGCCGCTGGTAGTCCGAGCCGACGCCGAACTCCTGCAGGTAGAGGCTGTAACGAGCTTCGACCTCCCACGATTCCCCGAAGGCGCGCGCCAGCGAGAGCACAAATGCATTGCGATTGTCCTCGTCGATCTGGAACGAAGCATCGAGAAGCACCGGATCATCATAGCGCGTGCGCTGCAATTCGATATGGGTCGAAAAAAAGAATGCGCCCGGCAACGGGGCTGTGAGCGTAAACTCGCCCGAGTGACGCACCAGATTCTGACCGTACGAATTCGACCGATTCACGAGGAGCGAATAGAGGAATTCGACGACAACCGGCCCTCGAAACGCAACGCCCGCGGTGCCGACATGGAAGGAGTCGGCGCGCTCTTCGGTGGGATCCTCGAGAATGCGATTCGTCGACCCGTCGAGCTCGAATCGCACCGTATCAAACGAAGGCGACGCAAAGGTGTAGCCGAGGTTGGCATCGAACGCCTGCGATATATCCCAGCGAAGTCGCAGCGAACCTTCGAAATTCGACGAGCTCGATTCGGGATTGGGCTTGAACGCGAAATAGCGAAGCGCCCCCCCTGTGCGGATCGAAAGAGGACCCACATAAAAATCGAATCCGGCCCCCAGGCCGCCTCGATTATAGTCTCGTACCGAAAGTCGCTCGGTGCGGTCCTTCAAATCGATGGCTATATATGTACCAAAGGGCTCGGTGAGCCGATGTTGATACGAGAGGTAGACCTGTGTGAGCAACGTGTCAGCATCACCCTCTTCGACAAAAAATTTACCACCGTGTTTGAGGTCGGCGACGACGGCTCCGCGCGTCATCACACGGCTTGCGAGGGTCAGCGCCGTGAAGTAACGCGCCAGAAAATCCTCGACGACCGTCTCTCCCTCGGTGCGAAATGCATTGTCGTCATATTCGACGCCTGCCCGCACGCTGCCGCGGACCGACGAATCGTCGGCTACCGCAGGCATGGAGACCAGCGACGTGAGTGCAAGGATGACGGTCGTCTTTCGTATCAACGAATCTCCGGCACACCGCTCGTGTATGCCGTCCCGAGGAAGTTCTCGATGTCCTGAATGGCGGTTGCGTTGCGGAAGGCCACGAAGTGCCCGTCGTAGTCACCCGGCTCGTATTGTCGGCCGGCCACCGTGTAAGGAGTCATGTCGATGACGACATTGCCGCTGAAGGGGGTGTCCGCACTCGGCACGTTCGTGATTTCTTCAGGCACTGGATTGATGTAAGTCGCACGCGACGCGAAGGCATACGTATTCATCGCGATCGGTGGCGTGAACGTATCGCCGAGTCCATTGGTGTGAAAAATATGGTGCGGATAGGTCTGGTTTTCGATCGGATTTGCGGCCACGCGGGTCGCGAAATTCACGGGATCCACCGGATCGAAATAGCCCTGCAAGAGATTGATCACAGGATGTCCCGAACCGATCTCGGATTCCTGCAGCACCACCGAGAGCGCAGCGGGCGAATTCACCGGGCTCGTCTTGTTGGTGATGGCGAGCGCAAACCCCGCCCCGGCCCCCGAGAATACAGCGCCCTGAACATCCTGGTCATAGGGCAGCGCGATAGGTCCGGTGGTGCCTCCCTGCGAGTGGCCGAAGAAATAGATCTGCGACGGGTCGATGGTGATCGCTTCGCCGGTGGGTGAGCTTTCGGCATCGACGCTGAAGCTTTTGGCCCACTGCACGATGCTGTGGATCTCGGCTGCTCCCTGCAGGAAGTTCCCGAGTGCCGCATCCGGATTGGCGTAGTTGTAGACGAGTTCGTTCTCGCTGATCTCGCTGCCGCCGTTGCGGCTTCCATGAAGCACCTGATCCCAGCCGACGGTCACAAAAGGCACCGAGGTGCCGTCGATCTCGACATTGGCCAGGGATGCGATATCCGAGATATTGCTACGAAAAGTCCCCGTCGTTCCGTGCGCATAAATCACGAGCGGATAACCGTTTTCGGGCATCTCGGCGGCGGGCACGGTCATCGACATGCAGACTTCTTCGCTTCGCTGAACCGAATTCGTCGCCGCCCCGCCTTCGGTCAGGTAGGGAGCCTCGCCCTCTTGAAACATGGGCAGGCTGATTTTTCCGTGAATCTCGGCCCAATCGCTGCTGAGCTCGTCGTCGAAGCAGCCACGCCTGTGCGCCTCGCCTTCGAGACCGTCATCGCAAGGCGAAGTCACCCCGGTCTCACAGAGTGTCAATTCCGATGCGGTCGCCGCATTCGAAATCGCTGTCTCGCTCAACTCGCGAATCTCCTGCTGCGGCTCACCGGTCGTGAACACGGTCGCCACAACGACATCAGCCGCGTCGATCGGCCGATCGACATCAGTATCTTCGAGCCAATCTCGCAAGGGTTGATAAGCATCCCACGCATCGCCCAGCGCACCCGAGGGACGCGACTCGGCGAGCATCGCATCGAAATCATCGTCGCGGACGATCGGGTCGCCGGCATCGCTCTGGATGCCTCGTCCCAGAACGATTGCGTACGTCGTATTCGGCGCCAGCGGAGCTCCCCAGGTCGGCCGCACCGTGAAGCGATTCTGGCAAATATATTTGGTACGACCCGAGTTTGCCGCCCAACCCAATCCGCGACGCTGACCGTAGCGCGGACTCTCGGGATCGATGTCCAAAAAGAAGATGTTCTGCTGTCCCTCGCCGACATTGAGCGTGTCGAAATTCGTCAGCTTGCTGAACCGAAAATACGTCGTCTGGTTGAGCCCGAATCCGCGCTGCCGCGCTTCGATCGCATCGATATACGTTTGCACGATGTCTTCTTCGAGCACGCCGGGGCCGGGCGTAGGGTGGCCACTGAGGTCCGGCGCGCCCGAATCGGTCAGGCGGATGTCATTCGGATAAGGCAGGCGATAAAACTCGGTAACCTCACCGTCCGGTACTTCGAAATACACCTTGAAATCGCCCTCGGGATCATCGTCTTCACACTCGACACCCGGCCAGG
>CAYFTY010000641.1:0-3388 GCA_964346045.1 uncultured Bradymonadales bacterium
TCTCGAGGCGCGGGGCTTCAAGATGCTCGAGCTTCCCTACGCCGGTGGCGAAGTCTCGGCATTCGTACTTCTGCCTGATGAGGGGGAGTTCGACACGGTCGATCGCTCGATGACGGCCGAGAAGTTCCGCTGGGCCATGGGGCAGATGGGTCTCGAGAAAGTCGACGTTCGGCTTCCGAAGTTCAAGCTGCGCAGCAAGCTCGAGCTTGGTGATACGCTGCAAGCCATGGGGATCAAGGGTGCATTTGACGCTCGGAGCGCCGACTTTGGGCCGATGTTTTCGAATGGTGAGCAGGTGATGATCTCGAAGGTCTTGCACGAGGGTTTCATCAGCGTCGATGAGGCTGGGACCGAGGCGGCGGCGGCCAGCGGAGGCGTGATGCGCCCAACTGGAGGTATGCTGGGTCGGCCGCAAGATTTCCATGTCGACCGGCCGTTCACCTTTTTTGTCGTCGACCGCCCCACCGGAGCGATTCTCTTCACGGCGCGGGTTTCAAACCCGCAGATCTGAGGAATGACCATGAGAAACCGCAAGCTGTGCCAAGAAGGAAACGCGCGAGCGCGGCAAGTTCAGTAGCGTCGATAGTTCGCTCACAGCTGATAAATTCGAGTGGATGATGAGACAGGCAAAACGTACTCGGGTCAGTGTGAAGCTTCCGAAGTTCAAGGTCCGCACCCATCTGGATGCGAAAGAAGCGCTCGAGGGCATGGGCATAAAGCCGGCGATCACCGATCCGGATTTCGAGCCCATGCTCGTCAATCCCCCCGGCGACCTTGCCATTACTGCCATTGTTCACGAGGCCTTCATCTCGGTCGATGAGGCCGGTACCGAGGCGGCTGCCGCGACGGGCGCCGTGGTTTCGATCCGGGGAGCGCTCAAACCGGCTACCCATACATTCCATGCCGATCGCCCTTTTACATTCTTTGTGGTCGACAAGCCGACGGGCGCCATTCTCTTCGCCGCGCGCGTGACGAATCCGGCTGGCTGAGGTATTTCGCCCCTGTGCGAGAACCACTAACCAGACCACGAATTGTCGCGAGCCTCTCTCTCGCTGGCCTGCTCCTCGTCGGTGCCGTCATCCTGGGGCTGTCGGCGGGTTCGAGTTCGTTTGGTTTCGAGCTCGTATTCGGATATCTCGGCGGCGAACTCGACGAGACGGGCCGCTCGATTCTGCTCGGGGCTCGACTTCCGCGCGTTGTCTTTGCCGTGGCCGTCGGAGCGGCGCTCGCGAGTGCCGGAGCTGCCTTTCAGGCGGTTCTGCGAAACCCCCTCGCAGATCCATATATTCTGGGTGTTTCAGGCGGTGCAGCACTGGGCGGCACCGTGATGTTATCGATGGTTTCGGGCTGGGGGATTGCCGAGAGTTTCGGTGTCCCCGGGGCCGCTTTCGCCGGCGCGCTGGGGGCGATCGCATTGATCCTCGCCGTGGGCAGATGGGGGCCGAGCGGTCGGCTTTCGACCTATGTACTCCTGCTCACAGGCGTGATCTTCAACGCATTTGCGTCGTCCGTGATCATGTTCTTCAAGTCGGTGGTTTCAGCGCAAAAGGCTCAGGAGCTGCTCTTCTATTTAATGGGCACACTCACGGTCGAAGGCGAGTCGCGTATGGCGATGTATCTCGTCGTGAGCGCGTCGATCGTGACCGTCGTGGGTATCGCTTACTGGTCTCGCGATCTGAACATCATGTCGCTGGGAGACGACGAAGCGCGCGCCCTGGGCGTAGACGTCCCGAGGATGCGCCTGCGGGTCGTGGTGGTCTCGAGCCTCGGGGTCGCCATCGCCGTCGCCTACACCGGATTGATTGGATTCGTGGGACTCGTCGTGCCTCATGGTGTGCGACTCCTCGTGGGTCCCGACCATCGATTGATGGTTCCGGTGTGTGCGCTCGCAGGAGCAAGTTTTCTCGTGGTGAGCGACGTCCTGGCCCGCAGTGCATTCGGAATTTTCGGAACAGCGCTGCCGGTGGGTGTTGTCACCGCTTTTGTCGGGGCACCACTATTCGTCGTCTTCCTGCGTCGCCATCTGCGGGGTGCGTCGTGAATCTCGAGGCCCGAGCATTGCGCGTCGTCCTCGGCGCAAAGACGATCCTCGAAGACGTGGACCTCGTATTCGAGCCAGGCGAGTCGGTCGCAGTGATCGGCCCTAACGGAGCCGGGAAGTCGACTCTCTTGCGTGCACTCGCCGGGCTTGTCGAGTGTGACGGAGCAGTGTTGGTCGAAGGCGACGCGACGGCTGAGCTCGACCGCCGAGCGATGGCCCGAAAAGTCGCTTTCGTCGGTCAGTCTCGGGCGCCGGCATTCGATTTTTCGGTCCTCGAATTCGTGCTCATGGGCATGAACGCCCGCAAGGGACGCTTTGCGCTCGAGACGACCGACGAGCGGCAACGCGCTCTGAAGGCCATCGATGAAGTCGACCTCTCGACGATGGCATCGCGCGGTGTTCAGACGCTCAGCGGCGGTGAATATCAGCGATGCGTGATGGCCCGCACCCTCGTGACCGACGCCCGGATCTGGTTGCTCGACGAGCCGACGTCTGATCTCGACCCGCGACATCAACTCGCGGTCCACGAATTGATTCAAAGGCACGCAAGCGATGGAGGAGTTGCGCTGACCGTACTGCACGACCTCCATCAGGCCGCTCGCTTTCACGACCGTGTCGTGCTCATCGTCGACGGTCAGGTCACTGCAGACGGAAGCCCCACCGAAGTGCTGCAGAGCAACGTGCTCGCCGAGGCCTATGGTGTGCGTATCGAACGTATCGAAACCGAATACGGACCAGCATTCGTGCCGACCTCAGATCGCTAGCGTGGCCACGATTTCACACGAGACATCTTGCTCGTCGCACGCCTGATCGAGACTACGAATGAAATCGAGACTCTCCTCGATCGTTGCTTCGTCGGCGAGGTACTCGAGACGGTTTTCGATGCCACGCGTGCGGGGGATCAAAAGTCGCCGACGAATCTCGGTGTAATCTTCAGCACCGAGGTGGTCTTCGATCGCCTGCCAGACCCGGTATTGCGGGCTTCGTCTTGGCAAAAAGAACGGAGCATCGAGGGCTGACTGCAGACATGCACGTCGTCTTTCGAGCGCGCGTTCGAACTCTTTCAAGCTGGCCGGGTCGAGCGTTCCTTCTGCCAACTCGAGGCGATCGGCGCGATACATCAGCTCGAGCGCGTCGGCGATGCGCCAGCTCACGCGTGCGTCGATGAACGACAGGGGTGTGAGATGGCGATTCTCACCGACGCGAATACTCACGATCGCCAGGGCGTCGCCTCGTCTCTGGGTGGCTTTTAGGAATCGGGGGCTCTCCTCGAACTCGATCAAGGATTCGAGCTGCGCCAGAGCCTCGAAGGGGTTTTCACGGGTGGGATTTCCCTCGTCGAGCGGC
>CAYFTY010000642.1:0-3387 GCA_964346045.1 uncultured Bradymonadales bacterium
CACACTGGGTGGAGGCGTCATGGGCGCGGCATACGCGAGCGGTCCTCGTTGCACGGGCGGTATGTGTGGGCTGGCGGTCATCCCGTTCGGCATGCTGGGCGGTCTGCTGGGACTTCCCATTGGCGCCCTTTCGGGCGTCCTCTTGAATAGTAACGATACCCGACCGGCAGGCGGTCTCATTCTCGGTACCTCGGTCGGTAGCATCGCAGGAGGAATCGCCCTCAGCGTGACCGAAAACATAGGGATCGGTACGATCCTGATGGTCGCGGGTATGGGCGCGGGTGGCTGGATTGGATACGAACTCGCTGATGACGATACGGTCGTGTCGGTGTCTCCGACCGATGGTGGAGCTTCCGTCTCGCTGAGTACGACGTGGTAGTCGGCGTTTAGAGCGACTCGAGGAACCTGCCAGCAAACGCTTCGACCCTCGACCAATCCGTATACTCATAATCTTTCGACGTATCCGTATCGCCGCCGTGTTTCTCGGAGATCGACCGCATCAGGGCACGCTTGATGAAGTTGTATTTCGAATACTGAAGCGCCCCGCGAAATGCTGCACCATGGTCGGGCTTCCAGCCCGTCTTTTTTGAGAATTCTTCGATGAATTCTTCGGCCTGCTCCGTATCGTCGTTGGCGCTCAAACTCACCGAAAAGAAAGCAGACGGTATCTCGTTGAGCTCGTTTGCGTGCTTTTTGACATACTCGGTGATGTCGTCCTGATGATGTCCGACATGGATCGAGGCACCGAGGACCACGGCGTCGCTATTCTCGAGTGTATAATCGAGGGGCACTTCACCGGCGTGCATCAGAGCGACGTCGACGCCGTGCGTTCGCAGGTAGTCGGCGATATGTCGTGCGATCTTCTCGGTCTGGCCTTCGGTGGTGCTGTACATAACCGCGATTCGTTTTTGCATGATCCCCTCTCAGATAGATTCGATGACGCGCTCGAGACGCTTTTCGACGTCGTCGGCAATCTCTTCCATACCGGGCTTTTCGACGACTTCAAACATCTTCGAGGGCCGAACCGCCGATACCGTGACCTCATCACCGTCGCGCACCAGAATCACATTGCACGGAAGTAGAAGCCCAATCGGCTGCTCGGCTTGAATCGCTTCATGGGCGAGCCCCGGGTTGCAGGCACCGAGAATCAGATACTCGTCCATGTCGACGTCGAGCTTCTTTTTCATCGTGGCTTTGACATCGATCTCGGTGAGTACGCCGAATCCCTCTTCGCCGAGCGCCTCGGTCGTGCGCGAAACGGCATCTTCAAATGAGATTTTGCCGAGATTTCTGGTCAGTCCGTAATCTGGATTCATGGATTCTCCAAGCTTTGAAAATGGTCGTGCCAGAACCTAGGGCCGAAACTCGAAGGTCAAGCGCAGGCGCGCAAAGCTGACCGTCGGGGTTTCACAACGAGACACAGATTTTTGTTGGATCGACGTCGACCCTACGCCCAGATCTCTCAAATTTTTGATGGATCGTCGATGTCCAAAACCAGGAGCAACACGACATCGGCCCATGAATACTAAACGTGGTCGATTTATCACACGACTGGTACGCGAATTGTAATCCATCATGGCAGACGATGAACCGACTGGAGGAAACGATGAAGTCTCTACACTTGATGATTGCACTATTGGCCATGACCCTGACCGCCTGCGGATTCGACGGTGACGCAAAGCCAGGCCCGGCGCCGATCAAAGAAGACGTCGCCAAGATCAAGAATCCCAGCGAGGATTATTGCGACCTCTACGACTGGTACGGTGACGGCGTCTGCGATGGTTTCTGCCTGAGTCCCGACCCGGACTGCGAGGCGAACTGCGATGCCTATCCCGCCTGCGGCGTGAACGAAATCCAGGTCGACTCGTGCGAAGGAATCGCCGCCTGCAGCGAAGAGACGATCTGCGGAAATACGATCTACTGCGCCGACGAAAACCCCTCGTGTCTCACGATTGCCCCCGCATGTGGCCCCGACGAATCACCTGTCGATCAATGCGATCCGGATGACGCACGCTGCACGCACTACGACGATGGGTGTGGAGCCGAACTCTATTGCTGGAAAGAAGCGGATGACTGCCAGGCCGTACCGGTCTGCCCCGATAGCACCTACGAAGTCGAAGCCTGTCAGGACGTTAGCGAGTGCCATGAAGTCACCGTTTGCGGCCAGACCATCCTGTGCCAGCAGGATGCCGCGCACTGCGAAGCCTACCCGAGCTGCCCCGAGGGCTCGGTCCAGGTCGACGTCTGCCCGGGCGATTCCACCTGCTTCGAAGAATACCTCTGCGGCTATGGTATCACCTGCATGGAAGACCCCTCGGCTGTGTGCGAAGCCCTCCCCGTGTGCGATCCCGGCCACACCGAGGTCGATGAGTGCCCGGCCGACACGAGCTGCTATCAGCGAACGGCCTGCGGTGAGACTATCACCTGCGCTGAATACGGCGCGACCTGCCTGGCCATCCCGGTCTGCGACGCCGACAGCTACCAGGTGAGTAATCAGGATTGCGCGGCCTCGCAGAGCACCTGCGAACGCGAGTCGATGTGTGGCCAGACGATCTTCTGCAAAGAGCGGCCCCTGGCCTGTCCGGAGATCGTCGGTACGCCTCCGAGTTGCTCCTCACGAACCACCGAAACCAGCGGATGCGCACAGCGCGAACTCGATGCAGGGACCTGCTCTCCGGTCTTCGGAAGCGGCGACCAGTGTGCCTCACTGATCTACTGCCGCGAATAGAGGATGCGCCACGACCTTTGCGAGCCGGCTCTTTATCGAGAGTCGGCTCGTCTGCTCTGGCCGCTTGAGAAGAGCAATCAGGCGCGGTTAGATTGGACCGACCCACCACAGGAGGCCGCATGCAGATCGATCCGAATCGCCTGCGCGAAGAACTCACTCGGATGCGCGAGCTCATTGCCACCGATCCCGAGGTACTCGCCCATTTCGACACCGACGGAAATGGTGTGATCGACGGCGAAGAATGGGATGCCGTGCGCCAGCTCGTCATCCAGCGACTCGAACGCGAGGCCGCCGAAGCCGAACTCGCCAGGCAATTGCAGGAATCTCTCGACCCACGTCAGGCGGCCGAACTCGCCAGGATGGAGGCCGATATCGCCGGCGAAGACGTCAACGAGCCAGCGTCCGAGAGTCAAGCCGACGAGCTGCCGCCTGTCTCGAAAGTCGACGAGATCGAAGTCGACTTCGATGCGGTCTCGGGTGGCCAGGTCGAGGTCGAACATGGAACACCTTCGCAACGCCCCGGCCAACGACCCGAGTCGAGGGACTTCGAGGGTCTCGAACTCGCCTTTGATCCGCGCGAAGACCGTGCCACGCAAAATCAATCGCTCGCCGACGAGCTTTATGAACGAGAGCTCGTCGGCGAGCGATTGATTTTGCGT
>CAYFTY010000643.1:0-3387 GCA_964346045.1 uncultured Bradymonadales bacterium
AGTTGGTCGACGGTGCAGCCAGTGAGAATCAGGCTCAAGATATCGCGCTGGTCGGCGTAGGGGTTCGACTCGAATTGCACCGCCAGATTATCCAGACGCCCCTGCACACTGAGTATCACGTGAAAGATTCGCTCTTCCTCGTCGGCGAAGTCACCATTCAGACTGAGCGAGCGGCGGGTCTCTTCGCCAATATCAGGCTCGCGACACCGATTGTTCACGTCCGAATCGGCCACGATGTCGATGAGCGGGTTGTCCGAACTACCCGTAAACCGAACGGTACCATTCCGAACGTCGAATCGTTCACCCTGGAACGTCACGCGACCGTCGAGCACATCGACTTCGCCATCGAGTTGCGGGGCGAGAAGCGTGTTCTGCAGCAAGAGGTCGACGCGAAGCTCGAGGTCGAGTTCGAGTCGATCGATCTCACTCTCGATGCGAAAGCCGTCGCGCGCTCGCAGGGCCACGTTGAAGTTGATCTCTTCGAGCATCGGGAATCGTTCGACGATCGACGCCTCATAGGTCTCGGTCGTCCGGTTGAAAGCGCCGAGAATTCGATTGGTCAGCTGCTCCTGAAAGATGGAGATATTCTCGTAGTAGAGACCGTCGACGACATCGACCGCTCCCGAGACCTGCCACGTATCATAGCGATCGAGGTCGGGCGCAAAGAGCTCGACGTCGGCGCCAAACGTCAGATTTGCCACCTGTGGCAGTCGGTAAGACATATTCGCAGATTGCAATCTCAGACGTAGATCACTGGGTTGAAGCTGGTCGAACCCCATGGTGCCATTGAGCTCATATCGCCCCTGCAGGGCCCGGCCGCGCAGGGGATTCGAGGGATCAATGCGGATCGAATCACGATCGAACTCGACCGTACCGCCGGTGATATATAGAGGATCCGAAATATCGCGCAGCAGGACCTCGGTCGGCTCGAATCGAGCAAATCCCGAAGTCAGTAGATTGCCCGGAGACCCGCGCAGACGCGCATCGAGATTCAATATGCCGCGGGCCTCGATTACCGAGTCAGGAAAGTAATCCGGGATGGTCGCCCGAAAGCTATTCAGCAGAGCGAGGTCCAGATCTCCTTGCAGCTGCAGGTCCACAAGCGACTGGTCGAGGAAAATGGCGCCCATCACCGAAATAAAGTGGTCGGAAGCACCGATACGCGCCTGCTGAATTTGCAGCAACTCGTCCTCGTTGTAGCCGACGATCACAGGCCCCTCGTTGACGAAGACTCGATCCAGGCTCTCGATGCGAATATCAGAGAGGTTTGCGAGTACTTGATACCGCGAAAAGTCGCGCTCCAGGAAGACCTCGAATGTTCCCGTCGCCTCAGCCTCGTCGACGAATTTCGAATCGCGCAGCTCCTGCACGGCGCCGGCCAGATCGAGATGGTCCAACCCGAGACGAGCGTAGAAGGGGGAGGTCTCATCGAGGGGCGCTTCGACGTGAAGCGCAATCCAGGGCAGCAACGCCCCTTCGAAGTAGACCGTTTCTTGCAGCGTATTGACGACCATCGAAAGGTCGCCCACATCTCGGCCCGCTGCCCTCAGGTCCCTGAAGACCATATGCCCCGCAACATCGGGCGCCGATGGGGTGCCTGTGCCATTGAGTGCAAAACTTCCTTTGCCCTCGATCAAAAATGGCAGCTGATCCCTCAAGAGAACGACCTTTTCGAGATCGAGCCCGTTTCCTTCGACCGAGAAAGCGAAGGACTCATCGTCAACCGCGTAGAGCCCCGAGCCAGCGACGTTGCCAGCCACGCCGGCATCGATCACGAATCGCTCGAGATTAGCCTCCGACGAGGTCAGTCCACCGCGTAGCTCGAGGGCACGCAGCGGCTGTCCGAGCATTTCGCCCTGCTCGATGCGGCCCTCGACGTCGAGAACCGGCCGCTCGACTGACTGACGCAGCCGAGCAGACGCAAACGCCTGACCGCGAGCCCCGAGAAACTCCGGCAGATAAGGCTTGAAAAGCGAGACGTCGACCGAGTCGACGACGATATCCAGGTCAGCCCGATGTTCTCGAAGGCCGAGGTAATCAGTCGTCTGCAGACCCGTTTCGGGATCTCGCACTCCGCGCGGGTTGCGAAGAACTTCGAGCCATCCGTCGATGCCCACGCTGCCCCTCGAACTGCGCAGGAGCGCAGAATCGAATGTCAGCCGACCTTCGGAGAGATTCCCGTTGAGACGCGCCTCGACACCCGTCGTGCGAATGTCATCGTTCGCGTACGCGCCGTCGTCGATGCGCAGATCGAAGTCGACATCCGGATAATTGAGTAGTCCCGAAGCGCGCAGCTCGCCCACCAATCGTCCGTCGATTGCGGGCGCGCCGTAGGCCGCCATGAGCTCACTCAACGAGTCGGATGTGATCCGCAGGCGCGTGCGTTCTGGCAGGCGGTTCTCCTGGTAATTCAGCACGAAATCATTCACCAGGAGCCGGGCATCGTCGAAGAGTACGGTCGCCGACGGAAGACCCACCGAATCGAGGTCGGCCCAGGCCTCGGCTCCGCGACGTACTCGAACCGAATCGCCCGGTAATACGTCTCGTGTTGCGCGAGCCAGCACGAGGTCTTCGTCGAGGTGAACCCAGACGGCCGGCTCCATCGCCTCGGCGATTCGTTCTTTGACCGGATCGTCACCCGGTGAAAACTCGGGGTCAAAGGGCACCCACCCCAGCACACTCACGGCTGTATCGCCGGAACCGGCAAGGTAGGGATAGTCAAAGCCAAAATCCGAAAGAACACCCTGCGGATCCACATCTCGGACCGTGGCCTCGCCACCGAACATTCCTTCGAACATGCTGAAAAACACGTCTTCGAGCGTGAAAGTCCCGCCGTGCACACGACCTGATCCTTCGCCGAGATAGACCATGTCGTCGACGAGGCTGCCCTTGCCTTCGACCGCCGTCATGCGCAAGCCGCTCGCCTCGACGACCGGGGCCTCGAGTTCGAAACCACCTACAATTTCCTCGAGCGAGCCTTCGACAGCGATATCTGCGTTCAACGCCGCATGCACGTGGTCGTCGATGAAGTAATGCCCGATCCGCGACCAATACGGGATGTTGATCGTTCCCTGACCCCAGTAGAGCATTCCGCCACCTGGATCTGGATCTTCGGGGTTCTCGGCGGCAGGGAAACGCATGTCACCGGTAGCCGAGATATCGATACCGTCGACGACCAGGGCGATGCGCTCTACACCGAACCCTTCGTTCGACCACTGCCAGTTGTCGATCGCAATGTCTTCTCCGTGCAGCTTCCAGGCCCCGCGTTCATCTTCGAAACGGAAGAGACGCGGCTCGAAACGCACGAATACGTCGTCGACGCGCAACCTCGGCACGCTCATCGAGAGCGTCGCCGAAGTGTCGATGGTACCATCATCGATATCGACA
>CAYFTY010000644.1:0-3360 GCA_964346045.1 uncultured Bradymonadales bacterium
GGTCGACCCCGATCTGATCCGCGACCTCCCGACGCTCTGGGCTGGCAATCAGCAATGTCAGGACGATCCTGCCTGCACCGGTGCACGCACCTGCACGCAGGATAGCGATTGCCCGAATTACGCCGAGTGTCGACCCGCCACGGTCTACGGCGAAACCGCCGAAGACCCGGTCACGACGACCAGTCAATCGTACTGCATGCCTGCGTACGACGAGACTGGCCGCATCGGTCCCATCGACGAGTTTGCAGACCTGGCGTGCCGAACGGGTGGAAATTACATCTACGTCTCCGAGCCCGACCAGATGCGGCGCTACTTTCGCATCATCCCGATTGCATTCGACGGTCAATTCTCGATCGAGGCGAATTTCTCGGCACTCTCGGACCCCGACGTCGGAACGGGCTTCTATCGCCTGAGCACGACTCTCCTCGGGCTCCTCGGACCGAACGACCTCGGGGCGATTCTCTCGTCACCGGTCGACGGCGCTATCTCGCAAGACTCGCGTCCGATCATTCGAGTCGGCCGCGTCCGCAACTAATCGTTCGAGCGCCGGGCTCACGCCCGGCGGCCTCGCCTATTTTTGCTCATTCACCTCGAGAAGCGGTGCGAGCTTTTCGAAGGTCTTGGGTCCAATTCCTGGTACGCGCTTGAGGTGGCTCAGCTTTTCGAATCGTCGCTCGTCGCGATATTCGACAATGCGCCCCGCCGTCGCGGGTCCTACTCCCGGCAGCATTTTTAATTCGGCTGCGCTCGCTGCATTGAGATCGAGCGGATTTTCTTCGCTCGGAGGGTCGAGCTCTGCAGGTTCGGGCTCTTCGGGTTTCTCGGTGGGAACGATCTTCTCAGGCGGCACGTAGGCGGGTGGCGCGAACTCGTCGATGTGGATGATTTCGGCACGAAGAGGCGGCGAGGCTGGTTCGCACGCGGTCTGCGTAAAGATGGCAAAGAGGATGAAGGTCAGAGGATGGCTCATGTTGAATCTCCTGTGTCAGCGGCCCGCACATTCGGGCCCTACACAGGTTTTCGGCCAGCACCCCCATTTCGTTGCGACTTTTTTTGAAAATCGCCATCGAAACTCGGCATTTCGACCTCCTCAGAGTGCTTCGGCGATTTCGCCCATCACCTGATCGACGACACCGGCTTCAAAGCCAAAGGCTTCGCCGAGTGCGAGTGCGAGCTGTCGTTCTTCTTCGGTGAGTCCATCCGAGTGCGCGACTGCTGCAAACATTCGAAGCGCGACCATGCGGTGGTCGGGCTCTTGAATGCGTTTGGCGAGCGAGTCGAGAAAGCCTTCCATCACCCCTGGATCATCACGATTTTCTTCGATCAGCTTGCGGGTGGTGGCGCTGTGCTCGGTGACTTCGTCACGTGCTTCCTCGTCCCAGATGAAGGGCAGGCGAAGCAATTCTTCGTCGAGCTGCTCGATCTCTTGATCCGTGATCTCGCGGTCTGCGACCACGGCGAGCACGAGCGTGTCCATGAAAGCCTTGTTGGCATCGACGCTCATTTCTTTGAGCGTTTCGAGCTCGTCGAAATAGCTGAGTACATGGTTCTGCAGAGTCATTGGAGTTCCTCGGGTTTGGCGAGGCCGCGCATGAGTAAATCCATGGCAGCGGCGATGGTTTTTTCGAGATCGACGTCGATTCCGAGTGCATAGTTCATCTGCACGCCGTCGAGCATCGCCTTGAGCACCACGGCTGTGGCGCCAGTATCACATTCGCGAATCTGATCGTCTTCGACCGCGCGCTGCAAGAGCTCGGCGACGCGCTCGAAGTAGTTGAGCTGCAGTTCTTTGAGCAACTTCTGGATCTCGTCGTCGCGCAGACCCATTTCGCCGATGATGACCATGAAACGTGGCCGATCGCTGTTGGCAAAGAGCTCGAGAAAATGCTCGGCGAGCTCGATGAGCATCACGGTGATGCTCTCGTCTGATTCGAGCGCGTTGTCGATGAAGCTCATCGTCGTGTCGTATTCTTCTTGCACGAGCGCACGAAAGATCTCGCGCTTCGAATTGAAGTGGAAGTAGATTCCGCCTTTCGAAAGGCCGGATTCTCGGGCAATCGCGTCCATCTTGGTCGCGAAGTAGCCGTTTTCCAGGAAGCAGCTTCGAGCCGCAGAGAGAATCTGCTCGGCTCGCTCGTCGGGGCTTCGATGTTTCGTCATGATGTTCTTGTCCGAGAAGACGCAAACGATATTCGAACGTGCGGGGAGTATTCCCCGACCGATCCAAGATGGCAAGGCCCTTTGGGCGCAACGGCCTCGACGCGAAGCCGACCGCGAATTCGTAGTTTCTCGATCGCTGAAAGGACCTCATGCGGCGAGCTTGCACCGTAGACGCGCAGGCGATACTAAAGGCAGGCGTAGTCAATCCGCACCGGAGTAGACGTGGCAAACGACAAGAAACCGACCGCCCGCGGCCCGATCGTCCGCAAGAAGAAAAAGCAGCAGGAAGAAGCCGAAGAGGCTCATTCTTCGGACGAAACCTCAGAAGAAACGCCTGCGGCCGAAGCCGCGAGCGAGGCGAGCGAGGCGAGCGAAGAGCCGCCGGCACAGGCCGAGCCTGAGGAGGCGCCGGTCGACAAGAAACCATCGCGCAGAGTCGTTGATATGCGCCATGCGAGCGCCTCGGCCGAGGGCTCACGAAAGTCGCAGGTCGCCCGCCAGGACCCGACCGAGCAGAAAAGCGAACCCGACGCGGTCACCCAGAAGGCGATCGAAGAAGACGTCTCGGTCTCGGTCGATACCAACGCGTCGATGGATGATTTCGCGGCCATGCTCGACGCCTCGGGTATGGGCGACGTCAAACGCCAGCAGTTCTCGGTGGGGGATCAGGTGCAGGCGACGGTGACCAAGGTCGGCGATAAATACGTCTATTTCGACCTCGGGGGCATGGACGAAGGCATCGGCAATCGCGCTGACTTCAATGATGATGACGGCGCTGCGCAGGTGGGTCCGGGAGACACCGTCAACCTCTACGTCACCAATCTCAAGGGCGGCACGATTCAGCTCGCCAATAAGCTCTCGTCGACTGACGCCGCACTCGATGTCCTCGAGGCTGCTTATTCGACGGGCGTGCCGGTCGAAGGGCGCGTCGAGTCAACGAATAAAGGCGGCTTTGAGGTCTTGATCGACGGCATCCGATGCTTCTGCCCGATGTCGCAGATCGAGGTGGCCTACACCGAAGAGCCCGACGTTCATATCGGAAACACCTATCGATTCAAGGTCACGAAATTCGACGAAGGTGGTCGCAACATCGTCGTGAGCCGCAGCGAGCTTCAGGCGGCAGAACAGGCCAGGATTGCCGAAGAACTGCGGGAAACTCTCGAGGTCGGCTCGGTGGTCAAAGCAACGATCACCCGCATC
>CAYFTY010000645.1:0-3359 GCA_964346045.1 uncultured Bradymonadales bacterium
CTACCAAACCGTTTCGTGTGCCCGATCGCTTTCGACCCTGAAATCCTGCCATCACGCGGCAGCGCTTCAAAAATCTGAAAGGCTGGCGCAATTCCTTCGTGGTTTTTCGAGGGGTCGAATTGCCAGGTTGTTGTTTTTTATGGGTTTTGATTTGTGGCACGCTCCATGCAGCATCTTCTGGCCGAATGATGGATTTTCAATCACGGAGCAAAACATGAAAAACTCGATTGCCAGAAACCTACTCGCCATCCTCGCACTCGCCGGGCTTGTCGCCTGTGGCGGATCGGAGAGTGATTCTCCACCGGACGAGCCAAGCAATTCGGTCGATACCGAGGTTGTCCAGTCTGATCTCGAACGCGACCGCGATCCGAGTGTCGAGCCCGCTGACCTCGCTACGCAGGTCGAGGGAAACAACGCCTTTGCGCTCGATCTCTACAAGTCGGTCTTAGGCGACCACCAGGGAGAGGACCTCATCGCCTCGCCCTACAGCGTTTCGATCGCGCTTGCGATGACGTATGCCGGGGCTCGAGGGCAAACCGAGGCCGATATGGCGTCGGTGATGCACTATCGACTGCCGCAAGAAGACCTTCATCCGGTCTTCAATAAGATTGATCTCGAACTCGAAAGCCGCGGCGAGAATGCCGAAGGCAGCGATGGCGAGCCTTTTCAGCTCAATGTCGCCAATTCGATCTGGGGGCAGGACGGCTTTGAATTCAAAGAGCCGTTCCTCGATACGCTGGCGCTGAATTATGGCGCTGGCTTGCGAATCCTCGACTTTGGCTCGGATCCCGAAGGCTCGCGAGATATCATCAATCAATGGGTCGAGGGCGAGACCGAGGGGCTGATCAAAGACCTCCTGCCGATGGGATCGATTCGCCCGAGTACGCGCCTGGTGTTGACGAACGCGATTTACTTCAACGCTGCCTGGGCTCTGAAATTTGACGAAAATATGACGCGTGACGGCGACTTCACGCTCCTCGACAGCACCACCAAATCGGTGCCAATGATGTACCAGATGGAGACCTTCAGCCACACGCGGGTCGACGACGTCGACGCGCTCGAACTCATGTATGATGGCGACGAGGTCTCGATGGTGATCCTGATGCCCGAGGACTTCGAGAGCTTCGAACGCGACATCGACGCCGAATTTCTGACCGAGGTCTCGAGCGGCCTCGAGTCCAAGATGGTCGATCTTTCGATGCCGAAATTCGAGATCGAATCGACGGTGCCTCTGACGCAGACACTTAAAGATATGGGCATGCAGTCGGCCTTCGCGAGCGCTGATTTCACCGGCATGGCCGATGCTGAGCTGGTGATCACCGATGTCTTGCACAAGGCGGTGATCAAGCTCGACGAGGCCGGTACCGAGGCGGCTGCCGCAACCGCAGTCGTCGTGGGCGAAACCTCGGCTCCGTCGGCCGATATCGAACTCGAAATCAACAAACCGTTCATCTACTACATCCGCGACGTCGAGACGAATACCATCATCTTCATGGGACGAGTCCTCGACCCATCCTGACGATCTCCTGGGCCCTCGGGCCCCGAGTGCGCCCTGTGGAGATTGCTGGCCGAGGAAGTACTCGAGGGGGCCGACGTCCTCGTCGGCCCGAGCGAGCCAATCAAGTCAATTCGATTGCGTCGGGAAGCCGCAGGTGCCAGAGTGCGTTCTCGATGAGAACGTTCTCCGGCACCTCGCCGGTCTACATACAATTGGGAGTACGACATGGAAAGCGGATTGGGCATTGCCTACACGCTACTCGGTCTCTGCGCCGGGTTCGCACTGGGATACCTCTTCGCTCGCAATCGAGCAGTGATCGAAATGGCCGATCGCGTGCGCAAGAAGATTGCCGAAATCAAAGACGATACCATCGCCGAGACGCGCAAGACCGTTCAGCAAGACCTGCGCGAAGAGCTCGAAGTCGTGATTCGCGATGAACTCGAAGGCCGCCTCGCCGGGCCTATCAAAGATGATGCCGAACGCGAGGCCAAGAAGACGATCGAGGCCGCCGAAGACAAAGCACACGATATCGAGAAGGAAGCCGAGCGTGAGGCCGAAGCTCTGATCAAAGATGCGCGTTCAAAGGCCGAAGCCGAGTCGAAAGAGGTCAAAAAGGAGCTGCAGAAATTCGAAAGCAAGCTCGACTCGCGCGAGAATCAGCTCGAGCGACGTCAGGAAAAGCTCGAGACCCGCGTTGAGGATATCAATAGCCGAGCTTCGGAGCTGCAGGGTAAAGAAGAAGAGCTCTCGGCCCGCGAGACTCACCTCGACGACCGCGAAAACGAGGTCGTCAAGACACTCGAGAGCGCCGCGAGCCTGAGCGCCGAAGAAGCCAGGTCTGAGCTCATCGAGCGCATGACGGGCGAGGCAAAGGCCGAGGCCGCCAATAAGATTCGCGAGATCGAAGAAGAGGCCGAAGCCGAAGCCGACAAAAAGGCCAAAAAAATTCTCAGCACGACCATCCAACGCTGGGCCGGCGAGTACGTTGCCGATCGTACGGTGAGCGTGGTTCAGTTGCCGAGCGACGATCTCAAGGGGCGCATCATTGGCCGCGAAGGTCGCAATATTCGAGCCCTCGAGGCCGCCACCGGTATGGATATCATCATCGACGATACGCCCGAGGCCGTGATCGTCAGCGGCTTCAATCCCGTGCGCCGCAAGGTCGCGACGCTCTCGCTCGAAAAACTCATCAGCGACGGTCGCATTCACCCTTCGCGCATCGAAGAAGTCGTCACCAAGACCGAAGAAGAGGTCGAGGCGCAGATCAAAGAAAAGGGCGAGCAGGCCGCATTCGAGCTGGGGATTCACGGCCTGCATGCTGACGTCATCAACCTTGTCGGTCAGCTTCAATACCGTACCTCGTACGGCCAGAATATGTGGTCGCACTCCATCGAGGTCGGCTTTCTTTGTGGCCTGATGGCCAGCGAACTCGGTGTGAACGTCAAGATGGCCCGTCGCGCGGGCCTTTTACACGATATCGGTAAAGCGCTCACCCACGAGCGCGAGGGTTCGCACGCGCTGATGGGCGCCGAAATCCTCGAGCGATGCGGCGAGCACGAGATCGTGCGTAACGCCGTCGCCGCGCACCATAACGAAGAGCCGCAAAACTCGGTCATCGCGCATCTCGTCATTGCCGGCGACGCCCTCTCGGGCGCCCGCCCCGGTGCACGCCGCGAAATTCTCGGCACGTATATCAAGCGCCTCGAAGACCTCGAGCGTATCTCGTCGTCGTTCAAAGGCGTCGAAAAAAGCTACGCCGTGCAGGCCGGCCGCGAAATCCGCGTCATGGTCGAGAACTCCAAGGTCAACGACGACGATCCGACGGATAGGTGATCTTCACGGCATCGGCGTTGACCTCCAT
>CAYFTY010000646.1:0-3357 GCA_964346045.1 uncultured Bradymonadales bacterium
GGTCTTCAGGTCACGGTCACGCAACGGGTCGACGATGTCCTGGAGCTAGCCGAATACGATTGGGCCGACCTTGTCGTGCTGCGAGATTTCTATCCCGATATGGCGGGGCTGGACGTCTGCCGCATGATTCAAAAGAAAAACCCATTTGTCGTGAGTTCTCTGCTGGTCGTGCGGCGCGAAGAGAGCGAATTGCCAGACTCGACCTACTTCGAGCACGGCGCAGGGGACGTGATCGACTCCCTCGAAGACCGCGCAGAGTTCAAGCATCGTGCGCGTAGTCTCGTCGAAGAATCGATCGCCCGACGTTTCGTGGCTGAGGTCGACTCCGTTACGGGTCTGCGACACGCCTGCTCTCTCGGGAAAATCCTGCATCGCCGCGTTCGTCAGGTGGATGCGAATGGAGTCTCGATCGTAAGCTTTGCCATCAATGACTTCCAGAAGGTGCGCGCAAGTTACGGTCCCCGCATTAGCCGAACGGTGCTGCGAACGGTGTCTGACTCGATCGACGGAATTCTTCCGGGACCGACCGTCTTTCGAGGCTGGGGAGCCAAGTTTTATGCGCTCTCGGATCGACTCGAAGATGGCGCGCTCGACAGGTTGAAGCGCGGCATTCGCGAGATGCGCAGGCTGACCTTCCGCGACTATGAAGGACATGGCTTCTACGTCACCGTGCACGGCGCTCATCTTTCGGTAGGAGAGGACGTCCACGACGTGAATTCGATACTGATGGCACTCTCGAGGCTGGCCGATCGAGCGTCTGCCTCGGGCGATCTTCTCTCGGCACACCTCGAGGCCGAAGCCATCTCGGATGTAACTCTGAAGCTGCGAAATGAATCCAATAGGCGGCCCCGTTGGACGCCTGTCGTCTTGACACGAGACGACGACTGACTTAGCGTCCTCGCGCGGGTCTTCGGAGTCTGTAATCAGGCTCGACTCGTCGCATTTCAAGAAGGTTGAATCGACTATGGCACTGGCGTTTTCTGAGGAAGCGGAGCAGCACTTTCAAGAGCTGCTCTCTCGGTATCCTACTAACCAGGCGGCGATGTTGCCGGCACTTTTGCTTGCCCAGGCCGAGTTCGGCTGGGTTTCGGTCGAGGTCATGGACTACATTGCAGAGCGGCTCGATGTTCCTCCCTCGAAAGTTCTGACCACGGCCACGTTTTACACGATGTATAACAAGCAGCCGATCGGAAAGTGCCACGTGCAGGTGTGCACGACGCTAAGTTGTGCGTTCCGAGGCGGCTACGAGCTCATCGAAAAGCTCGAAGATCGATTGGGGATCAAGCTCGGCGAGACGTCGCAAGACGGGAACTGGACACTGAACGAGGTCGAGTGCCTTGCATCATGCGGTACTGCCCCGATGTTTCAGCTCACAGATTCGGCCGGGAATATTGAGTACTTCGAAGATCTTGATACCGATGAGAAAGTCGACGCTGTCGTCGAAGAGCTCAATGCGCGGCTCGAAAAGCTGCCAGACCCACGTAAGATGCACTAAAGGGAGCCCCCAGGAGAAGTCACATGGAAGAGCTCTTTCTGAGTCGAAATTTCAACGTCGATAAAGCCTTCAACCTCGATGTCTACGAAGAGGGCGGAGGCTACCAAGCCCTGAAAAAAGCCGTCACGATGGACGGCGATGCGATCATCGACGAAGTTAAAAAGTCGAACCTGCGCGGACGCGGCGGTGCGGGGTTCCCAACCGGCGTGAAGTGGGGCTTCATGCCCAAAAAGTCGAACGTCCCGATGTATCTGACCGTAAATGCAGACGAGGGTGAGCCCGGGACCTTCAAAGACCGGTACTGCATGGAACTCGACCCCCATCGTCTCATCGAGGGCTGCATCATCACCTCGTGGGCTCTCGGGATCCGTTACGGATATATCTACGTCCGCGGTGAGCTGCAGCTTGCCATTCGTAGACTCGAAAAGGCGATTCAGCAAGCCTACGACAAAGGTTATCTCGGCGAGAATATTCTCGGCAAAGGGTTCGACTTCGACCTCTACGTGCATCCCTCGGCAGGCGCTTACATCTGCGGCGAGGAAACAGGCATGATCGAGGGGCTCGAAGGCAAACCTGGCCAGCCTCGACTCAAGCCGCCCTTCCCTGCCGTCGTGGGCGCTTTCGGCGCGCCGACGCTGGTCAATAATGTCGAAAGCATCTCGGCGATTCCGTTCATCATTGAACGGGGAGGCGACTGGTGGGCCTCGATGGGCATCGAAAAGAACGGTGGACCCAAGCTCTACGGACTTTCGGGCCACATCAAAAGACCTGGCGTATACGAGGCACCGAGCGGCATTCCAGTTCGCGAACTCCTCGAGCGATACGGCGGCGGGATGCTTGATGGAAGCGAACTCAAAGCCTTCATCCCCGGCGGATCCTCCTGCCGCGTCATGCTTCCGGAGTCACTCGATGCTCAGATGGGCTTCGAGACCATGAGAGATGCGGGAAGCTCGATGGGTACCGGATGTATCACCTTTATGGACCAGTCGGTCTGCATGGTGCGCATCGCGGCACGTCTGGCACATTTCTATCACCACGAAAGCTGCGGGCAGTGCACGCCGTGCCGCGAAGGCACCGGCTGGGCAGCCAAAGTGCTCGACCAGATCGAGGCCGGAAACGGTCGTACGGAGGATCTCGACCTCCTCCTCGACATGTGCAACAACATCGAGGGGCACACGATCTGCGCGCTAGGCGACTCCATCGCGATCCCCGTGCGCAGCTACATCGAGCTCTTCGCTGGCGAATTTGAAGACCATATCAAGCACCGACGCTGCCCCTTCCCGGCATGGTCGATCCGCTCCGACGACAACGCGTCGGCAGCGGCAACGCCCGACGCGGCGACGGCACCTGCCGGCGAGTGAGAAAACCTGCCCTCCAGGGCAGAACCAGTGCTTTACCTTGACGTGAAAATGCGATAAACGAGCGGGGCTCTTGCGCGGGGCAGTGGCAACCACGCCGCTGTCTCGCACACATGAAGGGTCGGGAGCCTCCCGACCCATTTTCGAATCACGCCGGTTTTCGAGCGTGTCATCGGCTTCGAGGTCGGAGTTTCCATGTTTGTCGCGGAAACGTTATTTTTTTACGTCTTTGCCCTCGGTGCGCTCATTTCGAGCTGCGCCGTCGTGGTGTTGAGGAATCCACTTTACAGCGCCATCGCGCTGATTCTGGACTTTTTCTTCTTCGCCGGGCTCTATGTACTTCTCTCGGCCCACTTCATGGCCGTGGTCCAGGTTCTCGTCTACGGCGGGGCCATCATGGTCCTCTTCCTCTTCGTCATCATGCTCTTTTACCTGCGGGGTGACGAACTCGAACGACCCACCATCCCCGCCCGCTACCTCGCAGGACTCGTGGGGTGCATTGTG
>CAYFTY010000647.1:0-3351 GCA_964346045.1 uncultured Bradymonadales bacterium
CTCTTCCGCGATGGCGTCCTCGACCCGCGCATCGACGTCGCCATCCCCCAGACCCCTGGCGGCTTTTTCATCTTCCAAGAGGGCATCGCTGAAATTGACATCCCAACTCTCCTCATGACCGGTGAGATGGATCGAACGCTACCGAACGACGAGGAAGGTGACCCGATCTGGCAAGGGATGCAGGGCCCCCACATACGCCTCAATATGCCTCGAGGCGGCCACTTCACCTTCTCCAATATGTGTGAACTGTTAGGCGACCTCGTCCCCGATGATGGCTGCGGCGACGAATTCATCGAATTCGAACCCGCCTTCCAAATCATCAACGCCTTCTCCATGGCATTCGCCCGCTACCACCTATTCGACGACCAGACCAACAACGACCTACTCCAAGGCGACGTCCTCATATGGGGCAACGATATCGAACTCTCCTGGAAACCGACCCATCCGCTCGCCCCGTAGGCTGCAGCACCGCACCGAAGACAGTTCAACGGCGGTCGGAACAGTACGGAAGACAGTTCAACGGTGGTCGGTTCTTTCGGTTTTTTCGAACTTGAGGGTCAGGTTGTAGCGATATTCCTAAAGGTCACCGTGCTGGTTTCGGCAGCTGGTAGGTTTGAGTGGTGAGTGAGTTGGGTCAGACAGGGCTCGTTTGTGCACGGGTGCCTTGTGGGGCACGAGGCTGTTCTAAACGTGATGCGTCCGGATTCCCGCCCGGCTATCGAAAGGAATTCGACTGGCTGTCGTTAGCCGTAACTGAGCAGCGGATACCAGCCGCGGTCGATCAAAGGCTCGGTATCGACGAGATTGCGACGGCGATAGAGTGAAGTTCCCTCGGGATACACGACCTGTTGCTCACCATTTCTCTCAGCTTCTCGGCAGGTGCGATAATCCGACCAGAACTGTCGGTCGAGGTCATGAGCAAGTTTAAGCAGAGCTTTATCGCAGGCTTGATACCGGGGACATGACTCGAATAGGACGCCCCCGGATGCGGCGAGCCGCGCAGACGGCATATAGGTGGGCACGTTGGTGCCACATCGACGAGCCCAGAGTGATGCGGGGCAATCGAAGATGTCGACATCTTCATAGCCTCGAAATGTTGTGCCTTGTCGTCGGATGCGACGACATCGCATCTCAATCTCGTGTCTGGCCTTCGCCCGCAAATTCTCCAGATCAAAACCATCGAATCCCGGCGGAGGCACCGGAACAATCGTGATGGGATCTTCTCCTCGCTGCTCGTATTTAAAGAATTCGTTCGGCGGCGGTTCAAACGTTACGGGCCGGCCCCACGCTGAAGGAAGCACAGCGATCCCCGGGTGATTTTCGGGTCGAGAAACGATAAGGGCCGCGACCGGATTGACGGCGAGGTAGATGACATCGTCCCACGCGGATTCGGGGTCGAGACATTCAATCTGTCCGGGCGGTACGGGGGCCCAGAGATTGACGTGCTTGAGGCCGTGTAGCCAGTTCAGATAGCGGGCGATCTGACTGTTCAGGGCCTGGGCGAATTCTGCAAGCCTTGGTTCATCGCCCGAAACGAGAAGATGATAATGATTACCCATGAAAACACAGGCATGCAGCATCAGGTCATATTCGACCAGAAATCGTGCCATCAGATATCCCATCGTTCGATTCACCTCTTCTGAGGGCTTCAAACGAAAGAGTTGTCCGAGGGTACGACGTCCGACTTGAACGACTCGTTTACGATATTCGCGTCGGGGTTTCATCACGGTGCTCCGAAGTTAGTCATGCCAGCACTGTGGTTTTCGGCCGAAGCGAAATTTTGTTGCGTGTTTTTTGGGTATCCCGAGCGGCGCAGGTGACGATGAGCCCTGCCAGACCCAGGGGCTCTGGGCCTTTCCGACAAAAACACCACGCATCGTGCTCAACCCGGGCGCCTCTGGATTGTGATCAACTCGGATCTGAATCTGGCGATGATTTCATCAGTGGCTCGCCGTGACGCACGACGCGTTTCTCGGTATATGCAGAGTGATGAGCGAGCCCATCTACAGCGTCACCGCTCGACGTGTCGTCGAGGTCAAAAAGAAAAGCGCACTTGCGTTTATTTTTCGCTTTCTGGATTGGTTGGTGAGTTACATCCCAACTCATCGCGACTCTTCAAAGGGCCGTAAGAGTGCGCTTCAGATTCGGGCCGGCCTGATTGTCTGCGGCGTACTCATCGTCGGCTTTGCAGGACGTACCTGGATCTTCGTCGGCATCGCCGTCATGGCACTCGCCCTGATCGCACCGATGGCCGAGATGCGCCGCCCGCTTCAATACTGCTCGAATCGAACGTCGGCGCATCTCGCCCTGATCGCACCGATGGCCGAGATGCGCCGACGTTCGATTCGAGCAGTATTGAAGCGGGCGCAGACGAGGAAAGTCGAAGACCGAGTGGACGTCGAGGTCGTCTTCGATGGACGACGTGTCCTCGTACGTGACGCCGAGGGCGATAGCCTGGTGCGGGTGCTCACCAATAAAGAGACCCACGAAATTCTCGAACGCAACTTCGCCGGTCAGCGAGCCATCGGCATCAAGGGGCCCGGTAAAAAGAAGCGTCAACAGATCTGGTTGGTTACCAACGAGGCGGCCAGAGAAGAGCTTGCTGCAATCGCCGCGAGCGATATGGCGCTCCATCTCGAGGCGCAGAACGACCGGGTGGATGAGCTTCTCGAGGCGATGGAAACCGCATGACGAACCTCGATATCGAGTCGGTTCTTGCCGAAGGCGGACTTTTGAGCGATGCGCTCGACCGCTACGAATTTCGACCTCAACAGCTCGAGATGGCCCACGCGGTCGAGGACTCGATCGAGAACCGGCATCCACTGATTGTCGAGGCCGCCACGGGCACAGGCAAAACGCTCGCCTATCTCGTACCTGCGCTACTCTCGGGCAAGAGAGTGGTCGTGAGTACAGGCACCAAGGCACTCCAAGAGCAGCTTTTTCATAAAGACATTCCGTTCGTGCGCGAGCATTGGCCGACCGATTTCAAAGCCGTTCTTCTCAAGGGCCGCAAAAATTATCTCTGCAAGCTACGTTTCGAGAATATGCGCCATCAGCCGTCGTTTCGGACCCAAGAAGACGCTCGCATCTGGCCGCGCGTGCTGACCTGGGCCCAAAGGACCGAAACGGGCGACCGCGCCGAAATCCTTGGTCTTCCAGACGATTACCCGACGTGGAACGACCTCTCGGTCGGCGCCGAAGCCTGCCTTGGTACCAAATGCGAGCACTATGAATCCTGTTTCGTAACCCGTGCCCGCACTGCCGCCTCGCAGGCCAAGATCATCGTGGTCAATCATCACCTCTATTTTGCCGACCTGGCGATCCGTGACGCGGGCTTCGGTGAGATCTTGC
>CAYFTY010000648.1:0-3350 GCA_964346045.1 uncultured Bradymonadales bacterium
GGATGGCCCGGTGGCCGCTTAAACGATCGCCTGTCGGAGAACGACGCGGAACCGGTGAACTGCGAGTGGTTCCGATCGACTCATTCCTCCGCCGGTCCCATGCGCCCCGAGTAGTCCCACGTGTGGAGCCGCCGGGGATCGATCCGGATCTCGACCCCCTCGCGCCCCGGGCGCAGGAGCCGCTCCCCGGTCGCGTTGTCGGTCCCGCCGAGGTACTCGGTCAGGAGCGACCGCAGGAGTTGCTTGTCCTCGTCGGGGACCACCGTGGCGCGACCGCGGCCGCGGACGCCCTTGTACGGCGCCCAGATTTCGTGGCGCCTGCACTTCTTCTGCGAAGTCAGCTCTCGCTGGCGCTCGGTAGTTACGAGCCGGGGCTCGAGGATGCTCGAAATGCCATCGACCTCGCCGGTGATCTTCCCTGGGGATATCTGCAGGGAGCCGCATGTATTTTAACCGGGCAGGCCGATCCGGGAGAAGCCGTCGCCTACCTCAAACAGGCCGAAGAAAGAGTCGACGATATTCGTGATATTCCAGATGTCTACGCCCTCTATGCGACGGCGTATGAGCAACTCGGAAAAGACGATAAAGCCCAGCAGTGGCGCGACGAAGCCGAGGGGACTCCGCGTCTACCCGGCTATGTATACGGCCCGGTTCTCAATCCGGCGCAAAATATCCCCATCAATCCCAACAAGCCGATCGATGTGCGGTCGCTTCTCGACGACCTCTTTGGCGAAGCGCGCCTGGCGCCGGAAGGTTTCGAGGCGCAACTTCGACAGATCCTCGAGCAGATTCCCGAGATTGCGCGGCAAAACCCGGGAGCCGAGCAACTTGTGATCGAGCTTCCCGAAGCCGAGGGAATCGTCGGTGGCAAACGGCAGCTCGTCATCAAGGTCAATCAACAACAGGCCGGATCATGAGTGAATCGCACGTACTCCATGAAGATGACGATCTCGAGGTCAAAGTCGTCGAGACCGACACCTCCGATCGCATTGAAATCCGCAGCGTCACCCTCGATTTGAGCTCGCCAGAAGACGTTGTCGTCGTGCTCGACGGGGGCGCGGTGACGGTCGAATGCAAGGATGAGAATTTCGCGATCGCGCATCTGCCCGAGCTCGAGAGTGATGGTCCGGTCGAGCTGATGATCCGGGTTCATGAGTTCTTCGAGGGATGGGTGCTCGGCTAGGTGGATTTCGCAGCACGATACCGACAGGCTCTCCGCTTCAAGTCGAAGGATGTCGAAGAACCGGTCGACATGGCGTGGCATCGACCCATCGCAGCCGCGTCGACTGCGCTGATCCTCGATCTTCCCGTCAAACCCAATCACCTCACCTGGATGAGTCTCTGGATCGGCTGGGGCGCAAGCGTGGTCTACTGGTTCACTGCCTTTGACCCGGTCATCCCCGAGCCATGGGGCTACCCACTGGCCGCATTCATGCTCTTCATTTCAGTGATTTTCGACTGTATGGACGGGCAGCTCGCACGGGCCAAAGGGGGCGGCACCCGCATGGGGCGTATCCTCGATGGCGCCGTCGATGCTTTCGTATTGCTCGTCTTCTACGTCTTGATGGTCTTCGACTCGGGGCAGCGATTCGGCTCGTTATGGTTCTGGGTCTGTGCCTTTGCCGGCATCACGAGCTGGATTCAGATTCTCGTCTACGACAAGTTGAAATCGCTCTATCTGGAGTTCACGCTCGCGGATCCGACCAGCTCGGATGCCGCCGAAGACATGGACGAAGTGATGGCCGAGTGGGCTGAAATCAAGCGCACCGGCAGCCTCGTCGACAAATTTCTCTTCGGTCTTTACGTGCATGGCCAGCTCAAATTCTCGGCCCTTTTCAGTGGTAAAGGCGACGATCGTGAAAAACGCAAAGCGAATACGGCCGAAGAGATCGAAGCGTATCGAGCAGCGCATCGTAGAACGATGCGACTCGTGACGAATCTGGGGCTCGGCACCCACATGCTTTTCATCTATCTGGCGGTCGCGTCTATGCCGCTCTGGGAGTGGTCGATCGTCGCTGCGAACCTGATCTTTGCGGTGCTATTCAACCTCATGCTCGTCGTGGGCAAATCACGCGCGGCTGACTTCGATACCCCCATCCCAACCTGAGTAGGGCGCGCGTTGCGTGCGTCGATGCAAATCGCTGCTTTCAGCGTTCTCAAAACCAGGGCGGTCCTGCGTCTTGAACGGGCCATCTGGGTGAGTTTCGGAGTCGGCTGGGACCTCGATCCTCGAGAAGGCAGTATCTACGACGATGGCGGTATGACGATGCAGGCTCGCTTCTGAGCCGCATTGTGCCGGTCTGAATCACGTGCGTGTTGCGCTGGGATCGTGAATGTGCGACACCTTGAAGCGCTCAAACCCTCGCCGAACAAGGTGATTCGATGCGATCCTTGATATTGATGCTCCTCGCCTTGTCGACCGTTGCTTTCTCGGTTGGATGTGGCACCGAATCGAGCCAGAAAAACGAACGCTCATCTCAGCTCGAAGAAACTCGATGCTTTGATATATGCGGCGCCGAGTTCACAGCATGCTCGCAGGATCCAAATAACGACTTTTCGTCGTGTTCGGGCATGCGGAATCAGTGCGAGAGTGAATGCCGGGCCCAGAAAGCCGATGCAGAAACTCAGAGCGACGAACGGGTCGTGCCGCCGACCGAAATGATGAAAGAGGCCGCGCCCGAAGACGACGAGATGTCGGACGAAGAGGTCGAAGAAGAAGTCGTCGAAGACCCGCTCAAGGGTGAGGGCGTATCGAAAGAAGAAAACGAATAGGCGCGATGCGCCATAGAAGAGAGGCGAAATCTCATGGCTGAGATCGAAGTACGCCTGCACGAGACCGCGAAGGAACGCTACCTCAATTACGCGATGAGCGTGATTACGAGCCGTGCCCTGCCCGATGTGAGGGACGGACTCAAACCCGTGCAGCGGCGTCTCTTCAAGCACACACCGCTCGAAGACCGTTTCCACGTCAACCTGACCTGCTTGATCCCGACCGAAAACCCGAACGTTCCAGCTCCGGCACGGCTCGATCTCAAGGCGATGCTTGGTGCGATCTCGGTAGTCTATCCGTGAGAATATCCGATTGATCGACCTGTGCCCGGCCCCCGTGAGGCGGCCGGGCCTTTTTTTGACTTCGTCACGTTCATTCGACGGCTCGTCGCGGTATTTGCGCCGACGAACGCACCGCTTCTGGGGTGCTTGTAAATCGGTATTGAAATTGATACTGATTTTCAATATCATACCCCGCGCCGATCATGTGGTAGAGGCAAATGTTCAGAAATCACCGAATATATCAAACCGCTCTCAGAGCATTTCGGGTCATTGTCGCGGGTATCGCTTTATCAACCCTC
>CAYFTY010000649.1:0-3348 GCA_964346045.1 uncultured Bradymonadales bacterium
AACGCCTCGAAAACCATTTCCACCTGGCGGCAGCTCGTTTCAATCTTGGCGTCGTGCTACACGCCAACGGCAGGCTCGAAGAGGCACGAGCACAGCTCGAGGATGCATCGGCGAGCTGGCAGGACGGCGGTTTCATCCGTCATCGCGTTCCGGCCATGCTGCGTCTGGCCATGGTCGAGATCGAAGCTGGCCAGGAGGACGCAGCGCGCAGCCTGCTCTCTGAGGTGATTCATCTTTCGCAGGTGACCTCAGACCACCATAACGGTGCGATCGCCATCAGCGAGCGGGCCGCCATCGATCATTTTGCGAACCGTCCGGTCGATGTCGCGCGTGTCGAGGGAGCCCTACAGGGTATGCTCGTCGGTGCCGACCCGGATGCTTTCGGCAGCGCACTGAGCCTTCTCACCGTGCTTTCGGGTCGAGAAAACCGCCCCACCCTGCCCTACGTCAATCGGCTCGAAGAGCTCGTGGCTCTTTTTGCCGAGGATGATGATTACTCTCGGTCGACGGTGACCTATCTTCGAGATATCGCGCGCGCCTGGCACCTCGTCTCGCTGGCCGAAAACCAAGACGCGCCTGGCGCGAGCCGCGAGAGCCACCTCGCTGCAGCCCACGACGCCGTCTCAGAGCTGCTCGCCCGCGACCAGGTCACCAGTCCCCTGGTTCGGATCTGGCTACGAAGACTGCACACGGTCGACGCATTCGAGAGTTTCATGCCGCTCGATAACAGCGAGCAGACGCGACTTCGACTGCACCGCGAAGGCATGTGGTACGCCGTCGACGATCTGCCGGCCGTCGACCTGAGCACACGCAGACCGTTGAGTCTGATCATGCGCCGCTTTGCCCGGTGTATCGATGAAGGCCACACCCAAGGGCTCGAGGTCGATGAGGTTGCCGAGGCGGGCTGGCCGGGCGAGCCATTGCAGCTGTCGACCCGGCGAAATCGCGTCTACACAGCGATTCGTTTCCTGCGCGAAATGGACCTCGAAGAGATTCTCGTCACCTCGGATACCGGCTACCGGCTTGCCGAGAACGTCGTCGTTCGACTGACCGACGAACGGCTGCACGGCTGATTCCGTCTGCTCAGAAGTCGAATTCGCCACCACCGCCAGACGTATCGTAGGGCAGATCCTCGAACCGGATGTCATACCCTTCGATCTCTGCGTCACTCGCACTGAATGGGTGGACGGGATGGAATCTCGTTTCGATCTATGTACACTGCGCGATGCAGTGTGCATGGAACAAGAAAAAGGGCGGATGATGAATCGAAGATTTCTGAGAGCAATACTTGCGATGCTCGTCGCTGCCAGCACTGGCCTGGTGGCGTGCGGCGATGATCCCAAAGAGGACACCGGCGACAATAATTCGAATCAGGTGTCGGCTGACATGGGCAATACGAATAACTCCGTGGACGACGCAGGCAACATGGAGAGCGACACTGGAAACGTCGCCGAGTGTCCCGAACCGACAGGCGTACGACCGCCTCAGATCAGCGAGCATGGCGGTGCCTTCGTCCCCTCTGAGTCGGGCGGCCAGATCGTGATGTTCGGGGGAAGCCTCGGTATTCCAGAGAATTGTGGCTTCCCTGAGCGTACCTACGAGACTACGACCTGGCTTTACGACGTTTCATGCGATTCGTGGTCACGCGTCGAGTCCAGCATCACACCACCGGGTCGGACCCGTCATCAGATGGTCTACGATTCTGTCGAAGATCGGGTCCTTCTCTTTGGCGGCCTTGGGCCTCAAGGCCCGCTCGCCGACACGTGGGCGCTCGATATGGAGACCATGGAGTGGAGCGAGGTGCAAACCAATCAAGGGCCAGCACCACGACTCAATTTTGCGGCCGCCTATGATCCTGCTGGCAGGCTGGTCATCATCGGTGGAAATACGGGTCCTTCTGTGGTCAGCATCAATCCTGTAATCGACGTCTGGGTTCTCGATCTATCGACGAATGAATGGATCGAACGTACGCCCACGGTTTCGGGCCCGGTACCTCGTCTCTGGGTCTCCGGTCTCTGGGATGAGAATCGCTCACAGATGGTCATCTTTGGCGGCGGCGACGACAGCGCATTTACAGGCACCGTCGAGTATCTCAAAGATGTCTGGGCATGGAAGGATGATGGCGGAACCCCCGGATGGATCAAGCTCGACGGCATGGCCGAAGAACAACCTCAAGGGCGGTTCTGGGCAGGTTGGGTACGTGATGAAACCAATGACCGATACGTACTTTTCGCCGGTCACGACGATACCGATCTCGGCAATAAAAACGACACATGGTTCTTCGACCCCGACTCGGGTCAGTGGAGCGAACACCTCGCCGGTGACATCCCCAACAAGCCCCCGAATGGATTCTGTGACTTCCCGGCAGACTTCACGCTCGTCGAGCAGGAATCTCCCGAGCGTCGCAATGGGCATATCTTCGTGGCCGGCCCCAACGGCGGCTACGCGATGGGTGGCAAAACAGATTGCGGAATCGTCGACGACCTGACGCGATTCAATTTTGCAACGGATACGTGGGAGACCCTCACCCGGGCGACCGCGGGCGAAGTCTGCCTGCGTCGCGGTGGCGGCGACTCGTGCACGAGCATGTGTCTATGAGCAAGGTGCGTTACATCCTCTCTGTCTGGGTCACCTCGCTGGTCCTCGTGACTACGATGGGCTGTGGCTCGGACGAATCGTCAAAGTCCGCTCACGACATGTCGGCCAGCGAGACCGATATGGGTGAGAACGACCCCCAGCGCGATATGACCACCGAGAGTCAGTTCGAGGTTGGATACAACGTCGTCTATCAAAACACGCCCGACAGCTATACGCCGATGTCCGACGGCACGACGGTGCCCCTGATCTGGGGAGTTCAGGGCTCGTGGATGGTCGTGCTTGCCTTTCGGACTCAGAATCTCATCGAAGGCCTCTTCGACATCCGCGCCGACATCGGCATCGACGGCAGCGACGCTGGCGACATCTGGCTCGAATTTCAGGAGACCTTCCCAGGCGGGGACGGCTGGGACTATTACTACAACCTCTTCCTCGCCATCGATCTCGACGACCCTCCACCCGAGGGTACGCCTGCGACCATCCACGTGCTCGTCGAAGACGAAGACGGCAACGTAGCCGAGGAAACCCACGAAGTTTTCATCGGAGAAACCGTCGGCGGCCCCTGAATCGACCGATTCGAAGCTTCAGGATTTGAGAAGGCGCGGTGGCTCCTGACGACGCTTCCTGGCTGCCGCTTTCTGCAGGTGCTTTCATCGTTGAATCAGCTCTTTTCGTATGATTTCTCGTGGGTCGAGGCTAGGATCATCGGTCTGAGCGTTCGTGCAAACGCCGAATCGCCCTCATACTGCCACG
>CAYFTY010000650.1:0-3343 GCA_964346045.1 uncultured Bradymonadales bacterium
ATGGTGGCGCTGCCGTTGTCGGGCACACCGATCTGCATGCAGCTCGGAAAATCGTTGCCCCTGCGGCTTGCGGGGCGAAGGCGCGGCATCAGCACGGCCTCGTGGCATCCGGGCCGCGGACGTCGTGAGTAGGGGCGAACGCAGAACGGGTCGGGGTCGTAGGTGAAGACCTCGGGCTCATGATGATGCAAGACCTCGAGGAGTTCGACAGGATGTTTCTCGCCGTCGAGCCAGAATTGAGTCTGCGCGTCGTCTTCGACCGAGACGAAGAGCACGAGTACGCCGCAGGCGCCGCCCGCCATGGCGATCGCGACGGCATGTTGGGTGCGTGGTCCCCACGAGCCGAAGAGCCTCGGCAGGCGACGGCTCGAGTGGAGGGCAAAGATCGCCAGAAGAGCGACGAGAAGCGCAAAGAAAAACGAGATGCGCTCCATCCAGGTGTCTTTGAACTCGACGACGAGTGTGCCCTCGGCGAGTTCTTTGACCTCGACCAGCACCTCACCGGCGCGCTTTTTTTTGCCGAGTTCGATGGGCTCTCCATCGAGGGTTGCGTGCCATTTTTTGTAGGGCGGAAACGCCAGCTCGAGGCGTGACTTCTCGTCGACGCCCGTAATACGCACCTCTCGTCTCATGGGCTTCCACGAAAGAACTTCGGCGCTGCCCTCGCCGCGAATCCGCGCGAGCATCGGTTCTTTCTGATCGAATCGATAGAGATGGTATTGCGCCGACTCGCCCGCCAGTTTCGCGCCTTTGATCGACTTCTTTTCTCTCGTCAAAGCGTGCGTCGAACCCGCAAAGCGAGCCAGCGACATCGACCTCGGTGCCCAGAGGTCGGCAAAGGCCTGACACGGCGGTGTGCGGTTGGGCACATGTCCCCAACCGGCCTCGGCGATGGCGAAGAGCATATAGTCGCCGTGGTCACCGCGATCGTGTCGCGCAGCAACGCGCAGAGGCCCAACCTGCTCGGGGTCGACTTCGGCCTCGAGGAAGTCGGTGATCGTATCGATATGTTCGTCGATGCCGACCGCTTCGGCCGTGAGCGGGCGAGCTGCAGGCCCCGGAATCCAGAGGTACCAGGCACCGACGATCGCAAAGACAAGGGGCGTCGCAAGCGCCCAGGTGATGCGGGGATCGAGCTCTCCGAGAGAGTCTCTCAGGGTCGAACGAAGCCCTCGCGCGATGACGGCCGCGCCGACGCCTATCAACGCGAACCAGAACGGCTTCGCTGTGATGAAGAACCGCCGCCACATGAAGTCCGAGTTATGCTCTGAGATGCCGAGGTCGAAGCCGAGCAAGAGCGTCATGCTGCCAAGAACGACATAGGCGACGAGAGAGCCAACGACGACGGCCGAGAACCTCTCTCGAATGCCAATGGCTGCGACGAGCCCGATGAGGCCGATGATTCCCCAGGGCGCAAACGCGTTTTCAAATAAGCCCGTCCAGGCTTGCTCGCCCATCTGATCGAGCGGAACCCCGTACGCCGCATAGCTGCCCATGGCGTCGCCGCCCGTGTAGATGTGGCTGAGCCAGCCCCAGCCGATGATGGCTGCGGCCGCAAATGCCACGATCAGCCAGTGCCCCGATGTGCGGTATTCGGCGCGCTCGCCAAAGAGCCAGAGGCCGATGACGAACGGCGAGAGCACCAGTAGATTCAGCGCGTTCATCGGGTGCATCCAGAACGCTACGCCGGTGACTAGAATCGCCACGCCGAGTCGTCGAAAGGTTGGCTTTTCGGCGAGTCGAAAGAGCGCGATCAGCGCCCAGCAAAAGATGGCGGTGGCAAAGAGCTGGGGCCAGACGGCGTGGAACATCGAGTAGACCCAGCCGCCCTCTCGATCGGCACCGGGGTCGAAGACGAATGCCGCCGTCGCGAGGCCTGGTGCGGCCCAGAGCGAGTCGGGCACCAGCCGGCGAACGAAGGCGACGATCGCCCAGGCACCGGCGAGCCAGACGCCAAAGATGCCGATCGAATAGCTCGCTTCGAGGCTGACCAGGCCGAGCGACAGGATGCGAACGAGCGCCGTCGCGATATATGCGGGCGTTCCGTAGACGTCTCCGAAAGGCAGGCCCGTCGAGACGCGGTCGGTCCAGCCAAAGAGATGTCCGGAGGTGATTAGGTCGAGCTGAATCGCCGTATTCAGGTAGTGATGCGCGTGATCTTGAGAGACTGGAAGTTCCCACGGAACCGGCCAGAGGGCGACGGCAACGACGAGCAGGCTCAGCAGATACGGGCCTGTTTGTTGGAGGGCCTTGCGCGTCGTTCGATGCCGCTCGAGCCAGCGCTCGATACCGGGTTGAGCGCGCCCGGCGAGTACGCTGACCGCGATGCCCAGCACGGCGAAAGCCACCCAATCCCAGAGATGAAAGAGGGCATCGTTGAGGCTCAAAAAGCTGGCTGCAAAAACCGCCGCTACCAGCGGCACAAGCCAGCCGAGATAGCTCGAAAGGCGCTTCAATCGAAGCACTCCGTAAAGCAGTCTACGACACGTTCGAATTCTTCGTCGGTCATATTCGAACCCGACGGCAGGCAGAGCCCATCGATGAAGAACGACTCACAGACCTTGCCTCCGATCATCTCGCAATCTTCGAAAAGCGGTTGCATATGCATCGGCTTCCAGATGGGTCGTGCCTCGATATTCTCGTCGAGCATCGCGGCGCGGATGTCTTCGCGATCGATGCCGGCTTCGGCAGGGTCGATCATCACGCAGGTGAGCCAGCGCGTGTGTTCGCCCCATTCGGCTTCGGGTTGAAAAGTGACCCCTGGAAGTTCTCCGAGTGCCTCGACGTAGCGGTCGTAGATGGCGCGCCTTTGTTCGACGCGGGTGTCGAGAACGCGAAGTTGGCCGCGCCCGATCCCTGCACAAATATTGGAGAGACGGTAATTATAGCCGACCTCGCTGTGCTGATAATGCGGCGCTGTGTCGCGAGCCTGTGTCGCGAGTTTTCGCGCGTGCTTGACGAAGTCTTCGTCTTCGCTGACGAGCATGCCGCCGCCGCTCGTCGTGATGATCTTATTGCCGTTGAACGAGAAGAAACCGGCTTTTCCGAACGTACCGGGACTTCTTCCTTTGTAGTGGCTGCCGAGCGCTTCGGCCGCGTCTTCGATGAGCGTCACTTCGTAGCGGTCGGCGAGACCTTTGATGCGATCGATGTCGGCGCATTGTCCGTAGAGGTGCACAAGCACGATGGCTTTCGGCAGATTGCCGGCGGCCGACCGATTGTTCAAAAAGTCTTCGAGGAGGTCGGCATCGAGGTTCCATGACTCTTTTTCGCTGTCGATAAAGACCGGCTTTGCGCCCTGATAAAGCACCGGATTCGCGCAAAGCCGGTCTTTATCGACAGC
>CAYFTY010000651.1:0-3341 GCA_964346045.1 uncultured Bradymonadales bacterium
GGTGACTGGCGACTTGGGCTGCGTCCGACGGACTCGTATACGGAGGTCGATGTCGCAAACGATGCCGAACACCACGTGGGCGTTTTCAATGATGCCAATTCGTCTGTCTACGGGTTTGTCGCATCGAGCACGGCACCCGGAGACCTTCAGTTCGCCTCGCCGAATGACGCAATTCAGCATGTAAAAGACGCCATCAATGCTTCGGGCGCGACGATTCTCGAAGAGACCTCGGGGCAAGAACTCACGACTCACGACGGCTTTCAGGCTGCGACCGCCCGCTACAAGATCGAGGTTGCTCAGGCGATGCGCCCTGGCGCAGTGCGCGACTCGATCGTCGACGCGGCACCGCTCACAGCTGGCGCCATCAGTGGACTTCCGACCGCTGGCGGATTGACGGACACGGTCTTCGAACTACGTGCATCGGCGATCCAGCGTTCGAATCGCCTGGTCTTCACCGGCGCTCTCACCGCGGCAGCCGACTACGATCAGAATCAGTTCGTCATTGCCGACATGATCAACACGACCAATATCTCGGCCGAAGCGAATGTCGAAGAAGTCGCATGCAGCGCGGTCTCGACCACACAGGCGCCGGCCAAGGTCGACTTCTACTTCGTGCTCGACCAGTCGGGCTCGATGTACGACGACTATCAACAGGTGATCCTCGCCTCGAACGCGTTCTTCGACACACTCGAAAACACCGGTCTCGACTATCGTGTGGCACTCACCGATATGGATCCCGATAACACCGGGCTTCCCCGAGGGGGCTGGATGACCAGTCGCGCAGACTTCATCGCGGGCATCGACGACCTTCGCAATGACAGCTCGCTGAGCGGCGGCGAAGAATTCGGACTCTCCAACTCGATCGAAGGCCTGCAGCAGATGCTTGCGGTCAACGCCGACCCGAGCATCGCGGTCCGCCAGGATGCAAAGATCATTACGATTTACATGAGTGACGAAGAAGACAACGAATTCAATAATGGACCGCTGAGCGACAATCAGGCGCTCCTCGACCAGTACATCGCCGAACTGCAGGCACAGACGACCGCGTTTGCGCTCGTCGGCGTGGAGCCTGGAAGCCGCTGGAACGATGGCGAAGCATACCGTGAAGTTGCACTGGCGTCGGGCGGAACCTACTCGGACCTGCAGGCAGCTGATTTCCAGCAGACGATCGACGAGATCATCAATGCTGCTCAGGGCCTATCCTCGGTCTACGAGCTTCTCGAAGTCCCAGTCTCGGCATCGCTTACGGTGACCCGCGATGGTGCCGAGGTGCCACGTAGCCGCCAGGACGGATACGACTACTTCCCGCAGTCGAACACCATTGCCTTCTACGGAACGTACTCGCCACAGTCGGGTGACCCTCAGGTGGACGTGAAGATCAGCTACCAGACGCTGACTGCGCAGGGTACCACGCCGAGCGCCGAGAACACCGACGGACTCTGCAGTGACGGGATCGACAACGATGGCGACGGAGATATCGACTGCGACGATGCCGAATGCCAGGCGGCCGGCGTCACAGTATGCGCAGTCGCGTGCCAGGATGGATTCCACGATTGCGGTGGCACCTGCGTGCCGAGTGACTCGGTCGACACCTGTGGCGATCGCTGCAGCCCATGCGCCGGAGCCGCCACGGGCGATGCTGCCTGCATGAACGAGCAATGCGTCGCACTCACTGCCTATCAGCAGGTCAGCGCAGGCGGCATTCACTCATGCGCACTCCAGGCCGACGGACAGATCGTCTGCTTCGGACACGACTACTACGGTCAATCCACAGCACCTGCAGGTGACTACACGCAGGTGAGCGCGGGCGTTCGACATAGCTGCGCCATCGCGACCGACGGCACCGTCACGTGCTGGGGACGCGATCGGAACGGCGAGTCCAATGCTCCTGTCGGTACTTTCACGCAGGTCAGCGCTGGTGAGTACCATAGCTGCGCGGTCGCATCCGACGGATCGGTGAAGTGCTGGGGACGAGACAATCACGGTCAGTCGACGGCTCCCGCAGAACCTTTCTCAGAGGTTCGCGCGGGTCGCTATCACACCTGCGGCCTCACCACGGCCAGCAAGGCTCTCTGCTGGGGCCGAAACGGCTACGAGCAGACGGTGCCACCGAGCGACGACTTCACGCAACTGGCCGTCGGGCCTCGCCACTCGTGCGGGCTCAAGACCGACGGGACGGTGAAGTGCTGGGGATCGGACGTCGATGGACGCAGCACCCCGCCTTCGGAGACCTTCGCGTCGATTACGGCAGGCGACGCATTCACATGCGGAGTCACCACCGCCGGGCAGACACTCTGCTGGGGCAAAGACCGCGACGGACAGTCGACGCCCACGAGTGATTCGTTCACTCAAATCTCGGCAGGGCACGAGCATGCCTGTGGTGTCACCAACGCAGGTCACGTCGTCTGCTGGGGCAATTCGGCCTCGGGGCGCGCAGACGCGCCTCAGTGATCCGCAAACATTTCGGAATGCCAGGGGCCGTGCATCGCGCACGGCCCTTTCTTTTTAGAAGTTGATTTCGAGTCGCAGCCCACGGCTATCCGTATGTGGAGTCTCGGGCAGTCGGATATGCTCATTGAGCGCGACGCGTGTCGCCGAGGCAGCCACGGCGCAGGCGTCGAGAAGATCATCTTCGCTGGCCTTGATCCCTGCCGGGGTCTCCGGCAAATCGACCCCGTAAAATCTTTCGAGTAAGACACGACGACGGATCTTCCCCTCGAGCTCGTGCTTAGAAATCAGAATCGGCTCACGATTCAGCACCGAAAACGCCAGCTCGGGGTGAATTTCGACCACTCGGCTCTGGGTCGTCACGCTCATCGAATCATCGACCTCGCGAATGCGCGGCAGAATGTTGAAGGCCTGGATCGAAATCCCGAGACCATCGGGCGATTCTTCACGACAGACGGCCAGTGCCTCCTGGTAATCTTCGATGTTCAGCACGCTCCGCGGCGGAGGCGAGAAGACCGTCGACGACCGCTTGCCAAGACGCTCTCTTGCCATTCGGTCGCAGGTGCGCCCTCCCCTCTCGACCACCTCGGGCAGACCAATCGGAATATCGACACCAACCACATCACAGCTACGCGTCAACGCGAGAACATCTTCGAATGTAGAGCCCGCAAGCGCTTCGATTTTCTTGCCTATCACCACGACCACCCAGCCATGTCGCGCCGCATCCACCCCTGCGACGGAACAACCTTCTGGCAATCCGAGGTTAGACGCTATGTCTTGATGCGTGTCTTCCGAGGCCATAAGCTCTCCTCTCGAAGCAGGTCGAGGCTATACTGTGAGTGATTCCCAAAAAGATGCTGCGTTTATCGAAGAGACCCGTCGGGTACTCAAGG
>CAYFTY010000652.1:0-3327 GCA_964346045.1 uncultured Bradymonadales bacterium
AGACCCTCGTGCGAGCCGAAGACACGGTAGCTCGGCTGGGCGGTGACGAGTTCGTCATTATCCTCGAGCAGGTGCGAGATGCCGAATTGGTCCTCGAGATCGCAGACCGCGTCTCGTCGAGTTTCGAGGAGGATATCGAAGTCGGCACGCGTCGGCATCGCGTCGGCGCAAGTATCGGGGTTTCAATCTATCCCGAACATGCCGAAAATCGGGAATCGATCGTCGCGGCGGCTGACTCGGCCATGTACGTCGCGAAGAACTCTGGAAAGAACCGGGTGGTCGTCTACGACCCATCTACACAGGCGCTTGCCGGCGAGTGATCAATAAGAGCAGAGTTGCTTGATGAAGTCCTCCGAAAGGCCGGCCTCGAGCCGGGCTTTGACGTTGAACGGCTCTCCTCGGGCGCGAGACGGCTCATTATGAAAGGTCAGATTCGCCACCCAGAGATCAAAAGCGTTCTGGCCTTCCTTGGTCTGTGATTCGAGAAAACGGGCCCCAAAGGCAACATGGCAGACCTCGTCGCGTTCGATTATGCGCATAATTGCGGCGCTTCTTTCATCGCCGACATTTCGAAAATGGTCTTTGAAGACCGGTGCATGATCGAGGTTGGCCTGCTCGAAGGTCAGGTTCATTGCCGATACCCATTTCAGCGGGTCTATCAAGCTGGGGGCGCATCTCCAGAAATGGTCGTTCACCGGCTCGGCACCCAAGGTTGATCCGAGCTCCTCTATGCGATCGGCATAGAGTTTCAAATGCCGTTGTTCGTCGGCAATGATGTTAAGCAAACCGAGCCGAAACGAGCGAGGCGCATCGGGATAAGCGAGGAGCGCCCAGGCCATCAGCTCAATCGCCATCAACTCGTGATTGGCGAAGGTATGGAGTACACGAACCCGCATCTCTGGATCATCGAGAGCCCTCGGACTTGGCAGTTTCTTGCGCTGGTTTCGAGGCGCGATAGCGAGCTCGGGAGGCCGTCCGGGTTCTTCCCACCCTCGAGTGGGCCCCGGTTGATCGTCGCGAAGTCGGTGCAGTTCTACACCGGGCTCGAAATACTTCGATGCCAGATCCCTTCCAAATAGGATCGTCTCTGCGAATTCACGTATCTGCATGCGTATGCATCGGGTGCCACCCGATCCCGTAAAGGTCTGATTTTACGACGATATCGATTTCTAGCCACGTATACATTGGGTGCCGTCCACGGGTGCCACCCGATCTCGTAAAGTCTTGATTTTCTTCGAGCATCATTTCCAACCATTTACAACATCGAGTGCCACCCGATCTCTCAAGGCATTGATTCAATTGAGGTATCGGCTTCTAATCGGGCTCTTCTGGTATCGCCGATGCCATTCGGTCGGTTCGTTTGCCGTCAATTTCGTATAGATGTCGGCGTAGTCACTCACGTCAAAATACGGCTTAAGCTCGTCGGGCGGACCGAAAAACGCAAGCCGTCCACCCACGATCACGGCGAGCCGGTCATAGATCGAGAGACTCGACATGATATGAGTCGTCACGATGATGGTGCTTCCATCGTCGGTCATCTTCTTGAAGGTTTCGGTGAGACTTCGCTCGAGGGCAGGATCGAGGCCACTCGTCGGCTCGTCAGCAAATAGATATCGAGGTCGGGAAAGGAGTTCGACGCCGACACTGACGCGCTTTCTCTGCCCACCCGAGAGACTACTCACGCGCAGATCTTTGCGATCGGAGAGACCAAGACTGTGAATGACGCCCTTGACCCGGCCGATCCGGACGTCGGGCGGCTCGTCGGGCAATCGAAGTTCTGCAGCGTACTGCAGGACGCGCTCGACCTTCAGCGCCGATGGCACGATATCGTCCTGGGGCACATATCCAATATCACCTTTGAGCTGGTGGAAGTTTTCGTAGAGATCTTGCCCGTCGATTAGAACGCTCCCGGTTTTGGCGGGACGAAAGCCGTTGAGCGCCATCAGAAGCGTCGATTTGCCCGAACCCGACGGACCGAGGATGCCAATGAGCTCGCCCTCTTGCGCCTGAAAATCCACCGAGGAGATGATGGTGTTGCCCCCGAGTTCGACGATGAGTTTGCGTGCTTTCAACATGGGGGAATCGTACGCGGACGAAGCGTGCGCGCCAAGTCAAAGGAGCGCGAGCGCAACCAGACCGAGCAGGCTCAGCCCCATCAGGAGTCGCTCGCGAGCCGGGTCCTCGGTGAAGGCCCCCAGATATCCATAGGCAGGTGCGCAGACGAGCAACGTTCCTACAGCAGCGGTGGACGGCTCATGAAGTACCGGCCAGACAAGGCATGGAATTGCCATCACCAGCCATGCGCGCGGACGCCGTGCGACGTGATGCAGAGCCAGCAAGACACCGAAAAGCGCCATCCCCAGAATGCCGAGGTCGCCGAGGTGAGCAGACCAGCCTTCCCACGCCCATTCGGTGCGCCAGGCTGCCTCGTAGGTATAGAGCGAATCCGGGTCTCCAAAGAGCACGGCCCACAGGACACGCGTCGCAAACGCCAGCAGGGGCAAGACGGCTCCGACCCATGTCTGCCATTTATCCGTCGAATTTCCGCGGAGACAGACGGCCGCAAAACCCGGCCAGAGCACCAGCAGGTCCGGACGTGTCATCACTCCGATCATGAAGAGAAGTGAACCCCAGATCGCGTGGCCCGCCGCGACGATCTCCAGGGACCACATGGCCATAGCGAACACGAATGCCCAATCAGCACCAGGCAGCGTCAAAAACATCAGTGGCGAACACGCAGCAAACCAGACCGCGCGGTCCGCGCCCTGCGGCATCGCATCGCGGCGTACGAATCGATAGAGCCCGATGAGTCCCAGGAAGACAGCTGTCTCATTGAGCACGAAACGCAGCCAATCTCCGGCCCCGTCGATGCTATCGACATGCGTATTCGCCAGCTCACTCAAGATACGCAACCACTCGGCGAGGAGCCCACCCTCGACCCGTACGTCGAGAGGACTCTGCCCCACGGCGTGCAGCGCGAGATAGAGAGCGGTTCGCCCGATGAAGAAGGCAAAGAATGCGGTTCGGATGGACGGATGGATCTGGGCGACGACTGGATGCATGCATCGCAGAGTATCCTACATGGACGCACACGCAATTTTTCAGCTTCGCAAAAGGTTTGAAGAAGGAGCGCTTTTGCTGGTACACCTTGCCCCGATAGGTCGACGGATGCCTGAATCTCGGCATCATGACACCCACACTCATTTCGAAAAAATACATCGAGGCATCGATGAAGGCACGAATCGTCATCTCGCTCATCCTCTCGTTCGGGTTGTTCTCGGGCTGCTCTGAAACTGAAACCACGGCACCGGTCGAGACGCCGTCAGC
>CAYFTY010000653.1:0-3327 GCA_964346045.1 uncultured Bradymonadales bacterium
GCCCGGGCGGGGACTTTCTGCTCGAAAAGCTTTGAGCAGAGCTCGAAGACGGACTCGGCGGGGGGCTTATGGAGCTTCAGCGCCTCGGACTATTCTACTGCGGTGGCCTGGTGGATAACTGATGTCGACCTTTTTGCAACTCACGATGTCGGGGCTGGCGCTCGGGGCCGTATACGCCCTGGTGGCGCTGGGTTTCGTCGTCATCTACCGCGCCTCGCAGGTCTTTAACTTCGCACAGGGCGAATTTCTGACTTTCGGGGCCTTTCTGACGGTGACCTTTCATGGGCTGGGATTGCCGTGGATCGTTGCGGTAGCGGGTGCGGTGATCGGCACCGGTTTACTAGGCGCTGCGGTCGAGCGTGTCGTGCTGCGTCCCATGATCGGTCGGCAGATTTTCGTCACCATCATATTGACGATCTTCGTGGGGATGATCCTGCGCACGTTCATGATGCTGATATGGGGCTCCGATCCGGTCGGGATGCCGACGCCGTGGGATAGTACGGCCGCAGTCGACATCCTCGGCGCCAGTGTGCTCTGGAATGCGCTCGCCGCTATCGGTGCCGGCGGGCTTGCTCTCGGTGCCTTCTTTTTGATCATCAAATACACGCGATTCGGTGTCGCGATGCGCGCGACCGCCAACGACCAAGAGGTTGCGCTGGCCCTCGGCATCCCGGTTGGCCGCATCTTCTCGAGAACCTGGTTCATCGCGGGCGCGTTCGCGGCTCTCGGAGGCATCTTTCTGGGCATGTTCCCGCGAAGCGTCGACGTTACGCTTGGCTATGTCGCATTGCGGGCATTCCCGGCGGTGATTGTAGGCGGGCTCGAATCGGCGACGGGAGCGGTCGTAGCCGGCTTGCTCCTGGGCGTACTCGAAGTCCTCTCGCAGGCTTATATCAATCCGCATCTGGGCCAATTCGGTCATAATTTCCACGCGGTCTTTCCCTACGTCGTCATGATCATCTTCCTGGTGGTCAAACCGTACGGTCTCTTCGGAGACGAAGAAGTGGAGCGCGTCTGATGCCAACCAAAGCTCTCGTCACAAGCTACGAGCAGGATCAGAAACTCTTCCCCGACATGTGGCATAAGGTCGGGATCGTGCTCTTCATCGCATTCGCCCTGGTCTTTCCATTCGTGGCCTCGGCCAAATGGCTCACGGTCGGAAACCTCGCTCTGGTCGCCATCGTCGGCTCGGTGGGGCTGATGATCCTGACGGGCTTTGCCGGTCAGATCAGTCTGGGGCATGCCGCCTTCCTCGCCGTCGGCGCCTACACCTGCGCGGTGCTTGGAAACGAACTCGCTCTGCCCTTCTGGCTCTGCATTCCTCTGGCAGGTCTCCTGGCTGCACTGGTCGGCCTGGCGATTGGCCCCTTCGCGCTGCGCCTGCGCGGTCTCTATCTGGCGATCGTGACGATCGGCCTGCTCTTTCTCGTCGCTCACGTGCTGCATTCCTTTCCCGAATTCACCGGGGGAGTCAGCGGCATCTCGGTCCCGATGCTCTGGGGCTTTTCGGCCGATAGTGCGAGTTTTCACGACACCTGGAATCTGGGGCCTCTCGAGCTTACGTCGGCCCGTAAGCTCTACTTTCTCTTTTTGATCCTGGCGATTGGGACGACCTACACGTCGAAGAACATCCAGCGGAGCGATCTGGGCCGGTCGATGATCGCCGTGCGAGACCACGACCTCGCCGCCGCCGTGCTGGGCGTGAATCCGGCGCGTGTGAAAATTATCGCGTTTGGCATCTCGAGTTTTTTCGCCGGCATCGCTGGCGCGATGTTCGCCTATCAGCAGATGTACATCACCATCGAGCCGCCCTTCGACCTGAATATGAGCGTGAACTACATCGCGATGGTCGTGCTGGGTGGAGTAGGCACGACCTTTGGAGCGGTCGCAGGTGCGCTGGCGTTCACGGTACTCTCACCCGTCGCCCAGGTCGTGGCTGAGTACATCCCCTTCCTGGCAGGGCTCAGCTCGGCCCAGCAGTCGACGTTGCTCTTTGCGGTGCTGGTGTGTTTGTTCCTGATCTTCGAGCCGCTGGGCATCCTCGGCATCTGGCTGCGCATCAAGCGTTATTTCATTGCCTGGCCATTTCGTTATTGAGTCCTGGGCGAAGGCTCCCGTCTCAGGGCGAGAATGCGCCGCAGAGTCATCACCGCGCTTTTGCAAAAAACCGTCTACGTGTAGGCTGCGGCCTGACCCAAACGAGGAACATTCATGCGTGTTGGCATTTTGACAGGCGGCGGCGATTGCCCCGGGTTGAACGCGGTGATCCGCGCCGTCACGAAGACCCTGATTACCGAGTACGGCGCCGAAGTCATCGGCTTTCGGGATGGCTACCTGGGTATGATCGAAAAGATGACGATTCCGCTCGACTACCGGGCGGTGAGCGGCATCCTCGCTCAGGGCGGCACCATCCTCGGAACCCACAACAGGGCCAACCCCTTTGACTATTTTGGACGCGACGGTGCGGACGTCTCGGACGAAGTCGTCGAGTACTACAACGACCTCGGCCTCGACTGCCTGGTCGTGATCGGCGGCGATGGCACCATGACTATGTCGCATCGCCTGCAAGAGATGGGTATGCATATCGTCGGTGTCCCCAAGACCATCGACAATGACCTCGTCGGCACCGACCAGACCTTTGGCTTTGACACCGCCGTTTCGATCGCGACCGAGGCCGTCGATCGGTTGCAGACCACGGGCCAGAGTCATCAGCGAGTGATGATCCTCGAGACGATGGGCCGGTATGCCGGATGGATTGCCCTGCATTCGGCCGTCGCCGGGGGAGCCGACGTCGTGCTCATCCCCGAGTTACCCTACGACATCGACCGCGTCGCCGAGGTCTGTCGGGCACGAAACGACCGGCAACGCTTTACGATTATCGTCGTGGCCGAAGGGGCCACGCCGAAAGACGGTGAGATGACGGTCCGCGAGACCGTCGAGGATAGCCCCGATCCGGTGCGCCTCGGTGGCATCGGAAACGTGATCCGAAACCAGCTCGAAGACCGCCTCGAGAACGAAATTCGCACCACCGTGCTCGGTCATATTCAACGGGGCGGAACACCAACTTCGTACGACCGTATTCTCGGCACCGAATACGGAGCATTCGCCGCAAAATTGGTGGCCGACAAAAAGTACGATCGGATGGTGGCCCTGCAGGGAGGCGAACTGACGACCGTCTCACTCGCCGACGTCGCCGACCGGGTCAAGACGGTACCCGAAGACTCGGCGCTCGTAGCCGCCGCTCGTGGCGTGGGAATGTCGTTCGGAGACTGATAAAGGACCTGATACGCGAAACTCAACATATGCCGGTGTTTCTGATAACCTGAC
>CAYFTY010000654.1:0-3327 GCA_964346045.1 uncultured Bradymonadales bacterium
TCCCAACCCGACATCGACGACCTGCGATCACGGCTTGGCGTCACCCTCGACCTCGAACCGGATGCGCTCGAGCATCGATTGAGCGAAATCACAGCATCGCCTGATCCCGACGCCATCGTGCGAGGTCTCGAACAGATCGAGAGCCGAACATCTCTCGATGACCCCGCGATCGTCGACGTGTTCATCACCCTGGCGCGCCAGGGGCCATACCCCCTGCGCACACTGGTTCGCGACCCGGAAGCCCTGGCCTATATCGCAAAGGGGCGCGCCAGTGCATGCACGGTCACCGACCTTCGTCGACTCTTGTCCGACGAGATGCCCGAAGACACTGACGAGGAGAGGCTTCAAGCCGCCCTCAGGCGCTTCAAAAGGCGAGAATCACTTCGAATTTTCCTGCGCGAAGTCGACGGGGTGGCCTCGGTTCGGCAGACGACCGCCGAGATCGCGGGAATCGCCGAGGTCTGTCTCGAAGCGGCGGTCTCTCACTCGGCTCGTGTCATGGGTGATGAATCTCTCGCCGACGATTTTTGCGTACTCGGCATGGGAAAGCTGGGGGGGCGAGAGCTGAATTTCTCGAGCGATGTCGATCTGATCTACGTCTCTTCCAACGATCTGCCCGACGCGCGAAATCGTGCTCTGGATCTGCTTGGGCGCAAAGTCACGGCTGCGCTCGACCGCAACACAGCCGACGGCTACGTCTTCAGGGTCGATCTGCGCCTCCGTCCCGAGGGCAGCCAGGGTGCGCTCGTACAAGCTGTCGGTCCGGTTGCCGAATACTATCGCAACTGGGGAAGAACCTGGGAGCGCAGCGCACTCATCAAAGCGAGACCGGTCGCCGGCAATCGGGCGCTCGGAGAAGAGCTTCTCGAGCAGCTCGAGTCTTTGATCTTTCGAAAATATCTCGATTTCGAGGCCATCGACGAGTTGCGGTCGATGAAAGAAAAAATCAACCAGGAAGCGCAACTCTCGACAATCATTGGGATTCGACAGAAAGCCGAAGCTCGTCCGACGAAGCGTCGCGAAAGCTCGCTGAAAAAGCGGCTCAAACGAAAACTCCGGGGCCGCAGCCAAACGCGCAGGGAAAAGCCTCGGCCCGAGGCATCGCAGGTAAATCCACAGAACGAAGACCGCGATCTCTCTCACGAAGATCAGGCCGGCGTGCTGGCGTGGGACGTGAAACTCGGGGTCGGAGGAATTCGAGAGATCGAGTTCTTCGTGCAGGCCCTGCAGCTCGTTCACTGCGGTACCCAACCCACTCTACGCACCAAAAGCACGCTCGAGGCACTCGATCGCCTGCTTTACGCGGGCCTGATCAATCACGACGATCACGCGCGACTCGCCGATGCCTACGCGTTCTTTCGTCGCCTCGAGCACCGTGTACAGATGGAACATGACCGGCAGGGGCATCAGCTTCCTCGCAACCCGAACGATCTCGCGGCCCTCGCCGTGCGGATGGGGGTAGAAGTCGAGACCTTGAGAGCCGAGATCATCCGTCATCGTTCGGAAGTTCGCGTGATGTTCTCGCGGCTCTTCGAGGATTCCGAGCAATCCGAACGCGCACCGACGGTGCGGGATGCGGCGCCGGGCGCACTCGATACCGTCCTGGGTGCCCCCATCGAGGCGCTCGAGTCCGAAGCCGTCGTCGAATCGTTACGAACGCTTGGTTTCCGTCGACCGCTCCAGGTCGCCGGGCAGATTTCGATCCTCAGGCAAAAGGCATATGGACCTTTTTCGGAGCGTGCCTCGAGCGACCAGAGTCAATTCGCGCGCTACCTGCTCGAGAACTGCGGAGCCTCACCCAATGCCGATCAGGCGTTCAGTTTTCTGACGAGATTCATCACGCTGGTCGGGGATCGCCCCGGCTATCACAAGATGCTGCAGGAGAATCCACATGCATCGCGCCTTTTGATCCACGTCTTTGGCTCGAGCCAATATCTTGCCGGCGCTCTGCTCAAGGAGCCGGCGATTTTCGAACGCCTGCTCGGAGCCGGAACCGTCGCTGTAATCCGCTCACTCGAAGACATGCAGGCCGACGTGGCTCGGCGACTACGAGCCGCCTCAGACCCAGAGCATCGCGTCGGCATCATCCGCCGATTTCATCAAGAAGAGACGCTCCGTATCGGGCTTCATGAAACCGGCGGCGCCGCCTCGACTGCCCAGACTCATCACCAGCTTTCGCTCCTCGCTGAGACCGTGATCGAAGCGATCACGCTGGAGGTATATCAACCCCTTCGCACTCGCCGACGGCGACCGGGCTCGGTGCTTCCGCCGCTGGCCGAGATTCCCTTTGCAGTGGTCGCGATGGGGAAGCTTGGAGGCCGCGAGCTCGGTTTTGCAAGCGACCTCGACCTGATCTTCATCTACGAAGAGGAGCGGCAGTGGCGACTCGAACACAGCTTTTACGCTCGCCTCGCCCAACGGATCGTGCGCACGCTCTCGTCAGCGGGCATCGAGGGCAAGATGTACGAGGTCGATACGAGGCTGCGCCCATCCGGCCAACAGGGAGCACTGGTGGTCAGCCTCGATGCTTTCGAGGAGTATCACACCGAAAAGGCTGAACTCTGGGAGCGTCAGGCTTTGATCCGGGGCCGAGCGATCCTGGGTCCACAAGACCTGAGTGAGGCCTACGAGGACGCACGTTTGCGCTTCGCGTTCGAGCGTGCAGTGCCCGAAGGTGCGGCCGTTGAAATCCGTGAAATGGGAGAACGTCTACGGAGCTCGCAGCTCGAATACGGTGCGTTCGATATCAAGTTCACGCCGGGAACGATGCTCGACGTGGAATTTCTCACTCAATACCTGCAATTGCGCTTCGCAGCTGATATCGCGAGGGACGGGCATAAGGCGTCTTCGCCGAGCACCGACGAGGCCCTCGAAGGGTTGATCGAGCTCGAGAGTCTCTCCGAGGCATTACCCGAACTCGATCTCGCACAGGTGAGAGACGATTATCAGACGCTTCGCGGAGTCGAGGCGCGCTTGCGAATGGCCGACCATCGAGCCGACACGACACTGCCAGATGATGAGGACGAACTTGCCATACTCGCTCGGCGCCTAGGGTATCAGGGACCAGACGCCGCCAGATCACTGGGCGCAGAGCTCGAAGAACTCACCCGACGGACCCTCCAGGCATGGCAGTACATTACATGAACCGAACCCTATGGATCCTCGCCTGTCTCGCTTTGATGACCGCATGCAAACCGTCGCCCGACTCGTCGACGGTCGAGCGCCCTGCGAGACTCACCGATCTCGATTACGTTCCAGAAGTTTCTGAAACAGACCAAGAGTTTGCAGGAGTCTTTTCGAAACTCGATGGCCGATGGAAGGGGACGT
>CAYFTY010000655.1:0-3315 GCA_964346045.1 uncultured Bradymonadales bacterium
ACGGTCACGTCACCCTCGAACGCATCGGCTTGCTACGAGACTCGGATCGAAAATCGCGCGCATTCATGCGCTAGGAGATACACCATGGCGATGGAACTTCGACAACAGGTCAAGATGAGCCAGCAGTTGCGCATGACGCCGCAACTGCAACAGGCCATCAAGCTCTTGCAGCTATCTCGCATGGAGCTCATCGACGAGGTCCGGCAGGAGATGGTCGAAAACCCTGTCCTCGAAGAAATGCCCGAGGCCGAGGCCTTTGGCGAGAGCCGCGATACCAGCGATGAAAAGAAAGAGCCCGACGAGAAGCTCGATGAAGTGCGAGTCGGCGAGGAAGATCCAAACCCAAAAGACGAGATCGACTGGGATAGCTACATCGAGAATTACTCGGCTCCGACGCCGGCGAATTCCTACAAAGGATTGTCCACCAACGATCTGCCGGGGCTCGAGCAGACGCTTTCGACAAGTGAATCACTCACCGAACATTTGCTCGAGCAGGTGCGCCTCTCGGGGATGAACGAAGACGAAGAGTACGTCGCCACCCTGATCATCGGAAACCTCGACGAATCCGGTTATTTGCGGGGACAAACCGCTGAAGAGATCGCCGAAGATGCAGGTGCCAGCGTCGAAGATGTCGAGTTCGTGCTCGGCATCGTCCAGGAATTCGACCCCCTCGGCGTCGCCGCACGAGATCTGCGTGAATGCCTTTTGATTCAGATCGACAAGCGATATCCCGACGATGCGCTTCTGCGAAGTGTCGTCGAAGACCATATCCCCGACCTCGAGCGCAAGAGTTACTCGCGCATCGCAAAGGCTCTCGATGTAGATATCGAGGACGTCTATGAATCGGCCAAGATGATCTCGCACCTCGAGCCCAAGCCTGGGCGCGAGTACGCCGAGTCCGAGCCCCGCTACATTACCCCCGACATCTACATTTACTTCATCGGTGGCGAGTACGTGCCCGTGCTCAACGAAGACGGCATGCCGAAATTGCGTATCTCGGGCTACTATCGCCGAGAGCTCGCGCGAAAGAAGGCCAACGGTGAAAAAGACGAAGTCAAAGACTACATTCAAGAGAAGCTGCGTGGCGCGATGTGGCTGATCCGCAGCATTCACCAGCGTCAGAGCACGATTCTCAAGGTTACCGAATCCATCATCAAATTTCAGAAAGAGTTCTTCGAGAACGGCGTCGAGCATCTCAAACCGCTCGTGCTGCGCGACGTCGCCGAAGACATCGATATGCACGAGTCGACGGTGAGCCGCGTCACGACCAATAAATACGTGCACACGCCGCGCGGAACCTTCGAACTCAAATATTTCTTCAATTCGTCGATCACCAATCTCGATGGCGACGACCTCGCCAGTGAGGCCGTCAAGGCCAAGATCCGTGAGATCATCGCGAACGAAAACCCCAAGAAGCCGCTTTCGGACTCGAAGATCGTCAAGGCCTTGAGCGAGGAAGGTATCGACATCGCACGCCGTACCGTCGCCAAATATCGAGAGATGATGGGGATTCTCTCGAGTACGAAGCGAAAGCAGGTCTTCTAGACCTACACGCCCATTCTGCAGCCACAACACACCCGGAGCGCCGTATGAACACCCAGGTTTCATTTCGTCAGATGGATACGTCTCCCGCCCTTCGTGACTACGCCACTGGCAAACTCGAGCGTATCGTCGACAAATACGTGAACGGCAGGATCGACGCCTCAGTCGTCATGAGCGTGCAGAAGTACTGGCACATCGCCGACTTCACCCTGAATATCAAAAATCTCACCGTCAAAGGACAGGAGCGCAGCGAGGACATGTATTCGTCGATCGATCTCGCGCTCGACAAGATCGAAAAGCAGCTGCGTCGCCATAAGGATCGATTGCGCGACCATCAGCCCAGCCACGGTGAGGCACGTACCTTCAAAATGGGTGTGATCTCGTCGCTCGAGCCCCGTACCGTACAAGAGGAGCTCGAAGCCGAATTCCCTGAAGACTTCGACATGTATCCAGCTCCTGAAGAAAAGCCAAAGCACGAGGAGGGTGTCGAGGTCGCACACGACGCCGACGGCAACGAAGTCAAAGTGCTTCGATCGAAAGAACTCTCGGCCAAGGCCATGACCCTCGAAGAGGCCGTGATTCAGCTCGACTTGCTCGAGGATCGCGAGTTCTTTGTCTTCACCAATCCCGAGACCGAAGCGATCAACATCGTCTTCAAACGCAGGGACGGAAATGTGGGGCTCATCGAGTCATAGAGCCGATGCCGGGCGTCAGAAATCGAAAGCGGAGCCATCGCGGCTCCGCTTTTTCGTGTCTATCGCCACCTGTCTATCGTCGAATTGCGTGGCGGGAGTCTGTCCGTCTCCATCATCTCCGCATGCGGAGAGAATGAATATGGAGACGCCGGTCAGCAATAGAGTACACCTCTTTCCACATCTCGAAGCACACTCGAATTCGCAGAGTTCGGGCGCGCGTGTGGTCAGACGATCGACCCGTCGCCACCTGTCGTTTATCTCTTCCGCGGTCTGAGATGGGACTAACTGAGCGCCTTCTCAACCTCTTCTACCAGGCCTGCGCGCACGTTTTTGATGGCGAGCTTCAGAGCATTCGAGATGGCCTTCTGCGTCGAGTTGGGGTGAGCGAGGATCATCGTCTGATCGATGCCGAGAAGTGGCGCTCCACCATATTCTTCGAAATCGAATGCGCTCTTGATACGGGCGATGCCGCCGCTGAGTAACTTCAGCCCCGCCTTCCAGTGAAGCTTGCGGTCATACGCCGAGCGGGCGAGTTCGAGAGCCGCATCACCAGCGCCTTCGAGAATTTTGAGGGCGACGTCGCCGACGAATCCTTCACAGACGATCACGTCGAAATCGCCGCGTGGAATCTCGTTGCCCTCGACATTTCCGTAAAAATTTACGCCGGGATGGGTTCGCAAGAGCTCGTAGGCCTCGACGATTTCGGGCGGGCCGATCTTTGATTCGCGTGAATTCGAGAGCAGTGCCACGCGCGGTCGGTCGAGCCCTTTGACCACGCGCGAATATGCGGTCCCCATCAGTGCAAACGCCAGCAGATCGGACGGAGTTGCTCGCAGAGTGGCTCCGACATCGAGGATCAGGCTGAAGCGGTCTTCGTTGGGCCCGCGGATGCGTGGCGTGGGATAGACCGATGCGAGCGCGGCCTTCTTTGCATTCGGAAGCATCTCGAAATGCTTGCGGGCCGATAGAATCGCTGCACCTGGATGACCGGCCGAAACCACTGCATCTGCGTCGCCCTGCGCTACCAGCGCGCATGCCACCGGGATCGAGGCGTTGGGCTTTTGTTCGGTCACGACCG
>CAYFTY010000656.1:0-3310 GCA_964346045.1 uncultured Bradymonadales bacterium
GCACACGGAAACCCCGAAGAAACTTCTTCGGAGGACTCGTGATCCACCCCACTAGTGGTCTGTGTCACTGATTCTGACCGTTTGACGGTCGAGAGACAACGATCACTTCGTCGCCTCTCCTCGACGATGAACCACTAGGCCGCGCTGTCCGTCGCCCGTCTTTTAGAATTTGGAGTAACTGTTGTTTCGAACAGCAGCCGAAATGATGATAAAGCCGCCTCTCACTAAAGGACGACCACGATGACCAACGACAGTATCGGCCTGTACGACGTTTCGACCGTAATCCTCGTGCTCGCCGCAGCTCTTGCCTCCTGTGACGGCTCAAAGGACGCGACAAGCAAGGAGACGTTTCGCGAGGCGTCCGGTACAAAGATTGCCGACCGCAGTTCGACCGCATCTGTGGAGGCGGGCGCCGTGACAGGGTCTGCCGAGAACATAATTGCGAAACAACTGGCGCGCCTGGAAGAGCGGAGCTCGAAAATACTCAACCGCAAGCCGTGTTCGTCCGAAGAGATTGCCCGCTGCAGCGAGCTCGAGCGCGACGAAGAATGGGCCCAGGCAGGGATTTGCTACCTCGAGGCTCCCGTCTGGTTCGACCTCGGCGCCTCGGTCGACTGTGCTCCGCACCACAAGATCAAGGCGGCCGCCAACTTCGATCGAGCCGGCCTGAAGCAGCAAGCCACATCGCGACGCATGGAAGTGTATCGAGGCATCTTGGGCAACTCGGACGACGACCATATGGCCCTGGTCGTAGATCGAGCAAACTTCCTGGCGTCGCGCGGCGATGTGGACCGAGCCCGGGAATTGTATGCAGTCTATCTGGTCTATGCTGCCGATAGCGCATCGGCGCCGGCGACCATTGTCCAACACGTCGAAAACCAGTGCCGGGCAACCGGGGGGCCGTGCGACCTCATGAAGGAAGTGAGCGCCGAAGAAGTCAAAGAGGTCCTCGAGCCGTAAAAAACGGGGCGATGGATGTTAGCCCGATCGCTTCGATTTTTTCAGATTTCTTCAGTTGAGTTCTCTTCGTCCGCATTCGATTTGCTCTGCGCGCTGACCGCTGGTCCAGCGCAATGGGCCATTCCATGGTCTTAAATTCACAAGTTCCTGGCCATCGTCACTCATCCCCGAATCTACGACCCGCCATCTCCACTCGAATCCGCCATTGACCACGTGAACGCCTGGCTGGAATCGCCCCTCCTGGTTTTGCTCGGAGAAGCGATCGAACATTGGAGGGAGCTTTCACAATGTAGGAACCAAGGAACCAGACCGGTACTTTCTCGCTGGTCCCTGTGCAAATCGGCTCCAGAACCAACTACCCGTGGATGGTGAATACGGCGAACTATCCTCACGATGGCACCGGCTGCACCCCGCAGTAGTGGGGTAACCCATCGTGAACACCCATGGTCAGCGGACACACGGGTTCGTCTGCTCCTCAATGGACCCAATCCCTCGAAACCTGAGGTCGAAGGGGTAAGCCGTCGGAGGGTTATTGGTGTCACTCGTTGAGCGCAATTGACCCTCTAATCTACCCGAGTAGAAGGTCGTGCCATCGACGACCTCTTCGTTCGCGTTCGTCAGGCTCGCATACTGGTTGTCGAGAGATACGAAGGTATCGCCATTTGGCATGGTGACGATCATACTGAATCCGCCCGAGCCATCGGCCTCGGTCGCATTGAAGCCAGACTGGGTCGAGCCATCTGGTACGTCGCCCAGATAGGTAACGGGAAGCGTGCCCGCCGGGATTCCCTCGACTTCTGTCAGGGTCACCCGCGGCCCAGCAAACGTACCCACACCGATGACGGAGCCGTTGAATGAACAGCGACATGAGCCCACTCGAACGAAGGCAGAATCGTCGACGTCCGGCGAGCCAACGAGCGAAGCATTGATCTCGAAAAAGCCGTCTGTGTCCGATGAGAAGCTAGCGAGCGAGTCATCATCTGGATTGACGCTGAGCTCCCCTCCGTCGGCCTCCCAGCTCAGGGCTTCATTGCCTGGCGATGCAATGACCGACGCCGACAGCTCGACGACATCACCGGCATCTACGCAACTGTAGCCGGGCTCGATGGCAACCCTTTCCTGCGAGCTGAAGACGGCAACTCCCACACGCTCACCGTTACGCCAGGGCGACATTCGTAAGCCTGTGGCGCTATTGGACGTTGCGGTGACGCGAATCATCTCACCGTCGCGGAAGTCTGGCGGCACCTCGAGCGTCGCGCTCAACCCATCAGCCATCGGTGTGATGGTGCCGACATCCGTGTCCCAAAAGAGAAGATCGTTCTCGGCACCGGTCACGGTCGCCGAGATCAGCACCGAATCGCCCGGCGCCACGACTCCAAACGGTGGATCCATTTCGATCTCGATTCGCTCCACGAGAATCGAGAGAAACATCTTCGACCTATTCTCGTTCGAGCGCGGCGGAAAAATCGTCGATTTTGCATAGACGGTGACAACGCCCTCGCCGGTCTCAATGGACTCGTACTCACCAGACTGGGCCGCCCCCCGCGGCTTTACCGATCCGACCGCGTCGGTAACGAAGAACGCTCCTTCCGTAAGATCGAACGCTCCCCACGTAAATGGGCCTACGGTCGCGTCTCCCAGCATCTCGATCCCATCCGAGAGCTGCTGACCTGCCTGCGACTTGAAGATGTTCGTGACTTCGTTCTCGACCACAGGACCACTTCGCCGGATCGCGGCATCTCGAATCGCCTTTCTACGGGTCTCTCGAGCCGCGACGTTCTCTGCGAAGGTCTCTGCGCCCTCGATCGCGTCGCCAAAAGCTCCGGGTTTGCGTTCTTTGAGTCCCTTCGCGGTGAAGACGATTTCTAGAATCGTGTCGATCACCGTTCTGCCGAAATTCCAGGTCTTCGACGAAGCCTGCACCTCATAAGTCGAGACCTGGCCCTCGCGATTCGAATCTTCCTTATAGACCTCTGGTGAGCCCGTGACATCGAGCCCGTCGAGCACCGAGGGCAGCAGCGCGTTGATGGCGTCGGCGAGCTTATTGAGGGCGAAGAGCCCAATGCCTGCCACGGTACTGACGCCTGAGAACACCGGAACGAGCCCGAGATAACCATTGACCTGCCCGACCTTGTTGCTCGCTGTGGCCATCGAGCCGGCCTTGCTCGCGTGCTGCATCCAAAATGCGAGTTCGGTGGGCGAATTGATTTCGACGCGCAAAAGGTCAGCCGCCGAAAGGCCTGCGAGAATACTCCGAGCCTCTTCGGGCACGACGGTCACGCGCTCGAAATTTACTTCGAAGTCGGGGGGCGAAGCCGAGATCGCGGCCGTTGCCTCTTCGATATCACCC
>CAYFTY010000657.1:0-3308 GCA_964346045.1 uncultured Bradymonadales bacterium
GGGTGTTGATCGTCGCGTCCACTGCTGGCGCGCCGATGAGGTGTATGCGGCCGAGTTGGGAACACACGCAGCCGCCGAACGCGTCGAAGAAGTCGAGCGTCAGGTCCGAGCGGGTGAATCAATCGACGTCGCGACAGGAGAGATCGATGGCTGAAGCGCTCCTGGAAATCAAAAACCTCAAGATGCACTTCCCGGTCTACAAGGGAGCGCTCTTCAAAAAAGAGGTGAATCGCGTCAAAGCCGTCGATGGTCTCACGTTCAATATCTACAAGGGAGAGACCCTTGGGCTCGTAGGCGAGAGTGGGTGCGGGAAGTCGACGACGGGCAGGGCGATCATTCAGCTCTATCGACCCACCGAGGGCGAGGTCCGGCTGCGAGGTCAGAATCTTTGCGAACTCTCTAAGCGAGAGCTACACCCGCTGCGTCGCGATCTGCAGATGATCTTCCAGGACCCCTATGCCTCGCTCAATCCGCGGATGACCGTAGGCGATACGATCGGCGAGCCGCTCAAAGTCCATGGACTGGCTTCGGGGAACGAGTTGCGCCGAAAAGTACAGGATTTGATGGATACGGTGGGGCTCGACCCGCGCTTCATCCGGCGCTATCCGCATGAATTCTCGGGTGGTCAGCGACAGCGCATCGGGATCGCTCGCGCGCTTGCCAGCGAACCCAGCTTCATCGTCTGTGACGAGCCGGTCAGCGCCCTCGACGTCTCGATTCAGGCGCAGGTCATCAATCTGCTCGAAGACCTGCAGGCCGAGATGGGTCTCACCTATCTTTTCATTGCGCATGACCTTGCCGCAGTTCGTCAGATCTCAGACCGAATCGCCGTTATGTACCTCGGCCACCTCGCCGAGCTTGCGAATGGCCAGGATATCTACGAGCGGCCCGTGCACCCCTACACGCAGGCATTGATTTCGGCTGTTCCGATTCCCGATCCCGAGATCGAGTCGAAGCGCGAGCGAATCGTGCTCACCGGCGATGTCCCCAGCCCTCTCGACCCGCCTTCGGGATGCGTTTTTCACACGCGCTGCCCCTTTGCCTACGAGCGCTGCAAAAAAGAAGTCCCCGAGTTCGTCGAGGTCGATGACGACCACTATGTCGCTTGCCACCTCACCCAGGACACGCACCGTCGCGACAAGACGCCGAACGCGGCCAACGCTGCCGAAGCCCGCGCGGCCGTCAAAGCCATGCGCAAAGCGTGGGGCATCGCGTCCGGCGACGACTCATCCGGCCAGGAAGAATAACCGCGACTCTCGAGAAGAGCGACGCCGCGTACGAGAGGTCATCCACCACCGGATCGACAGAAACGGCGACTGTAGAACGGGCCGAATCGCTCGCGATCATATCCTTCATCACGCGAGACGCTCGAGCTTATCAGCCCGGTCGAGATAGAGTTCCGTAAGGTTCCCAAACCCTTCGGCTGAGATCATCGAATCCACTTCAGCTTTTGTCGCGTCCACCACGACCTCCCCGTCGACTAGCATCACGATGCGCGTGCAGATTCGCTCGATCATGTCGAGGATGTGCGATGAGAGCAGGACCGCTCCGCCGTTCTTTCGATGGGCGGTCAGTTCTTTTTCGATGGCAAAGGTGCTTTCGGGATCGAGACCGACGAAGCTCTCGTCGAGCATCAACAAGGGCGGGGCGCCGACAAGCGCGCCAGCGATGGCAAGCTTGCGCGACATGCCGCCCGAATACTCTTTGACGATGCGATGGCGGGCGTCGGTGAGCTCGGTGATGTGCAACAAATGCTTGATGCGTTCTTGAAGCTTTGCTTCAGGGACTTCGCGTAACTCACCGATGAACCAGAGGTATTCTTCACCCGTGAGGTACTCGTAGAGGTCGAGTTCCTGGGGTACGAAACCCACCTTTGCCCGGGCGGCCACGGTCTGCTCGTAGACCTTGACTCCCCCGAGCGTCACGTCGCCCGAGTCTGGAATCAGGCGAGCCAGCGAGCAATTCATCAGGGTCGATTTGCCCGCTCCGTTCGGGCCAATGAGCCCGACGAAGTCGCCAGGCTCGATGCTCAAAGAGACATCGTCGAGTGCCTGAAGCTGGCGGAAGCTCTTTGAAAGTGATTCGACTTTGAGTACCGAGCTCATCGATTACCTCGAGCTTGAAAGGGGGCTTCACCAAGAGCCCAAAAGGCGGATGCGTGCCCGAGTATCGCGACGGTCATGTAGGCTGCTGCCGCCACCCAGCCGGGCAGCGAAGCCGCCGCGACGACGAAAACCAACGCCATCAGTGGGGCGAGCGCCCGAGCGACCACGCCAAACGAAGATGCCGCAGCCATTGCGCCGGCAAGCGCCGGGCCGCTCAAAAACCAGACGAGGGGCCGGTCGACCCAGAAACTCAGCGCCGCTTCAGACGAGACTGAGGTGATGACTCCGACCAGCGCGACGGCCAGCGACACGGGCAGAATTTCGCGCAGGATAGCCATCGATCGACCAAGCGCCTCGTCGCGAGCTCTCACGGGAAGATATTCGGAATGAAGCTGGCCGAGCTCATCGTCCCTCAACTTCTGCCAGGGATTGACGAGCCCAAAGACGATCAGAACCACGGCCGCGCCCGTCCATGTGGGCATGGCAGCCGTCGGAATGCCCCAGACCGCCAAGGCAAACGCCAGCGTGGCGAGTCCATACACGTAACGGATCAGGGTAAAACGCCGCCCCATCTGCAAGACCGTGCGGCGATAGGCGAGGGCGCCTGCCGCAGAGAGCCATTCCTCGCCAGCACGCGCCTTCGCCATTTCGCTATTCTGATAGTCGAGGTCGATTTCGTAGCCAACCGTTTCGGCCTCGCGAAAATAGGCCGCAGCGAGATGATAGCTGGTCTTGAAGAGGCTTCGTGCCGTGAAAAGGGCAGAGACTGCGACACCGCCTGCCAGCGCAAGCCCGAGCTGAAATGCACGGGTCACCTCTCCTGCCTTCAGCACCTCGCCAAGCGCAAGCTGCAGAAGCAACAAGACCATCAACGAGCCAGCGAGGGCGGCTCCCGGTCCATAGATGAAAGCGCCCCCCGAGCCTCCGTACGCATCGCCGGGCATCGTTCGTGCTTTCGGGTCGCCAAATTGCGCGCCAAACCACATGATCACGCCCACGGTAATCCAGGAAGTCGAAATCAGACCGGCCATCGCGATGGTCTGTGCCACGAAGGCGACGAGATTTTCGCCGTGGAAGATGGCAATGGGCAGAAAGAAGGCGGCCGCGAGGAACGCAAACGCGAGCGCTTCGACGGTGGCGGCGATGACCCGGTCCCAGAAGAGAGCCGATCCAGGGAGCGGCAAGAGCGAGACGACGACGATA
>CAYFTY010000658.1:0-3298 GCA_964346045.1 uncultured Bradymonadales bacterium
TCGACTCTTTATTTGCCTCGAGGAATTCTCGCGCCTCTTCACGCGTCATCTCCGAGAGGTTATGCACGTTCTTCGTGCACTGCTCGCAAAAGCGGGCTGCTCCGTCGGTGGGATCCATCGATTCGAAGATCTCGGTGCACGGTTCGGCGATCTTGAGATTTTCACGTTTCATGGCAGTCTCCTCTGGCGTCATCGATTCAAACGAGGACCGATGGATAAGGATCTGAAAAAAAATCCGTCTCGCATCTCCGAGGCAGACCAACGTAAATCGAAGGTCACCGTCATCGCGCTGATCTTGATTGCGCTCATGGGCGTTGGAATCTGGAGTTATCTGGAGTTCAGCGCTGACGTGATGGTCGATCGCAAAAAAGGTAAGAAGCTCGCGGCCCGATTCGAAAAGGAATGTCAGTCGTCGTATACCCCTTCCGCTTGCCGCGACATCGCCGGATTGAATCACGCGACGTGTTTTCAGGGCTCGATTCGGCGGGCGGATGACGGCACCGTCTACGATCCCGAAGCGTACATGGAATGTATGCGTGCTGCCCTCGAAGAGCCGCGTTGACGCAGGCCCAGGTATCCATCTCGCCATTCACTCTTGACGGTGCACACGAGCTTTTGTATCAACGGCGGCCCTGAGCCGATGTAGCTCAGTCGGTAGAGCATCGCTTTCGTAAAGCGGAGGTCACCGGTTCAAGTCCGGTCATCGGCTCCTAGAGAGGCGCGACACATCGAGTGTCGCGCCTTTTTCGCGTCTGGAGGTTCGCTCCAGCGGCTACAACGAGTCTAGGAACGCCCGGAACTCGTCCGAAAGATCGTCGAATTCGACGTCGCAAGGCGGGCCGTCCGCATAACAAAAGATGTCTTTGGGCCCGACGGCTGCCAGGGTCGAGCTTCGTGTGCCGTAGTTCATCTCGGGGATGCGTACGCACGTCGCGTCGATGTCGCCGTCCTTGCATACACTCAAGACCTCGGCCAGAGACCGGTGCGAGAGGCCGCCATTTGAAATCAATGCGTCGACCTTTCGACGAATGAAATCAGCGCGCGCGTTTTCGGCCGCGCCAAAGCTGCGTTCGGTGAGTACGTGGTATCCCGGCTCGAGACGCTCGAGATGCATTTCTTCGAGGTCGCTCCAGACCACGTAAGCTTCGTTGAGGTCGGCGAGCAACAAATGGAAGCCGTTGTAGTCTGCTGCCGACCGATCCTTGATCAGGTCGGACGCCTCTCTGGCAGTTTCGCACCGCAATGCATCGAGAACGAGTTCTCCGCGTGATCGGCGCGTTCCGTCTCGAGGCGGACCAAAGCGATTGGTGATGGCGGCGAGGACGCGACGTCGATTCACACCAAGCCATGTGCCGCCTTCCTGCAGGTCGCGTGGCGCAAAGACGGCGATCTCTCCACCGTGAACTCGAGGCCCTTCGGCGGGTCTATCGAGTTTCTCGTCGCGATTCGCAGCCAACAACCACCCGTACTCGGGATGGGCTCGGTGGGCGAGGATGATACTGCACATCATTTACTCCGCTTCGATGAGTCGGTCCGCGATCAGTCCAAAGAACTCGCGGGTGCCTCGGTAGTGCCAGCCCAGATGGGATCGGCAGCTCGCGCACGTGGCATAGCACCAGCTCGTCGCCGGAAACCACGACCATTCGTCGGTATAGTCACCGTGTCGTTGGATGCCGTCAGCGGCCGAAAAGCATCGAATTCGATAGAGGATTCCAGCGGGATTCAAGAAGACATGCTCGTGCTTGGATGCGACCTCGATGCACCATTTGACCCGGGTGATCGGTGACTCACAGGCATCACAGAGAATGGCACGCTCTGCGTCTTGCGCGCCCTCGTCGTCGACCGTGTCTTCCGGTGGTGTGTCGACCTCGCGGTCAGGCTGCAAGAGAAAAAGCGGCAGGGGGCTCTCGTTGCCAATTCGCATGCGAAGGTCCAAGATGCAAAAGACACTGACGCACGCGAGTATAGCATGGACATCGACTATCTCATCGTCGCGACCGACTTCACGAATTATGCGTCCACTGCCGCTCGGTGGGCTCATCATATGCGCGAGAAGCTCGGTGCTGAGGTCATTGTCTGCCACGTCGTCGAAGTGACCGTCGTCAACTGGTTCACCAACGCGACTGAAACCCTCGATGACGAGGAGCTGCATCAACGAGCGTGTAAGAACCTGGAGACGTGGTATCGAGACGTGACCGGCGAGTCTCCGGATCGTATCGAATTGCGGGTGGGCTCCCCTCACGCTCAGCTTGCAGATTTCGTCGATGAACTCGACGGAAACTCCATGACCGTGGCCGCAATGTCGGGAAAGAGCGGCGGGGCGAAGTTCTTTCTGGGGTCGACGGCCCGGATGCTGACTTCACGTCCGAATGCTCCGGTCGTCATCGTACATCCCGATCATGAATATCCGATCCAGGGCAATCCCATCGTGGTGGGCACGGATTTCAGCGAAAACGCGATGGGAGCGATCGAATTTGCCATCGAGCTCGGAGAGGTCGTGCAGTCAGCTATTTCGATCGTGCACGCCAATCCAGCGCCCCGGGTGACGGTCTTCGATGGAGGCGAGATTCCGATCGGCCTCTTACAGGAGAGCGCAAATACATGGTCGCGCCATCGGATGGAAACGCTCGAGGAGAATCTCTCGGCGCGTGAGGGGCTCGACTACGAAACGAGCATCGTGCAGAACGAGCCGGCCGAAGCGATTCGAGAACACGCCGAGCGCAACAGTGCTGATTTTGTGATCCTCGCGCACTCGGGCGAGTCGCATCTGGCGCAAACGGTGCTCGGCAGCGTCGCACAGCGCGTCCTCAATCGAATGCCCACCACCCTCGTTATCGTCCCCGGTCGAAGATGAAGCGATCGTGGATTATGGCGCTCATTCTCGCGTCGTGCGCGTCGAGTGCACCGGTCGAGGAGAGTCCACCGAAGTCGACGCAGGCTCTCGAAGCGCTCGAGAGCTGTCTGGACGCCCTTGGTGAAGACCATCCCAAGCCTATGCAGCGCGCCGAGGCAGCCACGGGCACCTGCGGTCAGATCTGGTCTGAACCGGATTGTTCACGGGCCTGGACCCAATCTCTCGACCTCTACGCTGGCGAGCGCGCCCCGGCCATCATGTCAGCTTGTGCTGCAGCCTATTGTCCGACCATGGCCGAGCCTCGCGCCGAGCTTTGCAAGCTCGATGCGAGCGAGGCCGACCTCATCGATGAGCAAGTCGACTGGCTCGAAATCTGGACGAGCTTCAATCGAAGGCTCTGGTATACGCGCATCGCGTGCCCTCCAGCTCCACTCGCCAGGTCGA
>CAYFTY010000659.1:0-3293 GCA_964346045.1 uncultured Bradymonadales bacterium
ACTCGAGAGCTACGAAAGACAGACCACGCGCGACCTCATCTGGGCCCTGACTTCCCCCTCACTGATGGCGCACGAACTCTGCGTCGACGACCCTTCGACGCGTCTGGATGTCGCGCGTCATCAGGGCCTGCTGGCCCGACTCGACCAACCTGATTCTGAACTGACGCGACGCGCCCAGCGTATGAAGGGCAGCCGACTCGGCGACTATTTCGAGCTCTTGTTGACCACGTGGATGCACGAGATTCCCGAAGCGCACGTGATTGGCTCGAATATCCAGGTGCAAGGCCGACAGGGAACCATCGGAGAGTTCGACTTGCTCTTCGAGAGAGACCAGACGTTCTGGCATTGGGAGCTGGCGATCAAATATTACCTCGCGTACGCCGAGAACGGCGAAACCCTGTGGTATGGGCCCAATCCGGTCGACCGGCTCGACAAGAAGTGGTCCAAGATGCGCGATCGACAGTTGCAGCTCGGAAAACGCCGACAGGCCCTTAGCACACTGCGCCGATTCGACGTGCGCTACGCACCTGAGCCGCGCGCGTTTATCAAAGGCTATCTCTTCGAACCGCTCTCTGAGCTGCAGTTCGACGAGCACCCTGATGCCAATCCCGAAGGCCTGCGAGGCTGGTGGGTTCATCGACGCTACTGGCCCGTTCACCGAGCACGTCTCGACCCCGACGACTCGCTTCGATGGGTCCACTTGCCGCGCCTGAGATGGATGTCGCCGGTCGTTGAAGATAGCTCTCTGAGGACCTACGACTACGACGGAATTCTCGACGCGACCCGAAACCAACGTTCGGCATTGATCGCAGGCATCGACCCCGATAAAGGCATAGAGACCACCCGAGGATTCCTCGTACCCGATGACTGGCCGCAGACATGAATTTGAACTCGATTCGACAGACCCCGCAGCGCATCGTTTGCCTGACCGAAGAACCCACCGAAATTCTCTATGCGCTTGGCGAAGAAGAACGTATCGTCGGCATCAGCGCCTACACAGTGCGCCCTCCCGAAGCGGCCGAAACCAAACCGGTGGTGTCAGCCTTCATTGGCGGCTCGGTCAAAAAGATCAAAGCCCTCGAGCCCGACCTCGTCATTGGCTTTTCGGATATCCAGGCCGACCTGGCCCGCGACCTGATCAAAGAAAATCTGCAGGTCTTGATCTTCAATCAACGAAGCATTCGCGAGATTCTCGAGGTCATCCTGACACTCGGACGCATCGTCGGAGCGGAAGAGCGAGCCGCAGGCCTCATCGAAGAATACATCGCCAATGTCGAAGCAGTGCGCGAGAGAGCCCATCGACGAAAGAGGCGACCTCGCGTCTATTTCGAGGAATGGGATGAGCCGGTCATCAGCGGCATCGAGTGGGTTTCGGAACTCATCGAAATCGCCGGCGGCGACGATATTTTTGCCGACCGCTCTCAGGGTAAACTCGCCAGAGAACGCTTCGTCGAGATCGACGAAGTCGTCGAACGCGATCCAGAGATCTACATGGCATCCTGGTGCGGAAAAGCCTTCGACCGTGAAGCCGCGCTCGAGCGCGGTGAGATTGCTCAGACCACAGCGGTCAAGAACGACGAGATCCATGAAATTCCCGCTGAGATCATCCTGCAGCCCGGGCCCGCGGCGCTGACCGACGGTCTTGCTGCACTCGAAACGATCATTCGGGATTGGTCAGCCTGAGCGCTCGGCGAGTGCCCTACGCGCCGCACGCACGACGTCCGAATCGTCGTGATCGAGCGCCTTCTCCAATCGCTCGGTGGCCCGAGGCGAGTTGCAGGCCCCCAGAGCCACGACCCACATCTCGGCACCCGGACTTTCGAGGTCAGCAAACTCGAGCAAGAGCTCGACTTCGTCATCGGTGAACTGGCGAAACGCTCCGGCCATCCGCGGTCGCTGATGGTGTTCGAAGCTCTGGAGCGCGGCCGAGACAGACTTGAGAAATCGACGGCTTCTGACCTTCAGCAGCAACCAGAATCGGCGCACCGACTCAGGCCCCAGCTTTTCGAAGAGCTGGAGTGCAAAGTCCTCGCGCTCTTCTTGCGAAAGTCCATCGAGGGCTCCAAGCGCGCCCCCGAGCAAGATGTGATTTTCTTCGAATTGGAAGGCCCATAAACAGGCGTCTTCGAGGCGCTGACGAACACGCTCGCTCAGCGCAACCTCGTCGTTGCCGTCTCGATAACCAAGCCAGATGACCGCGGCGTGCATGGGATATTCGCCAAGCGTCCCATCATCGACGTCGTCTTCGACCTCGGCCCGCACCTCGTTTGCGTTTTCGTCGAGTCCTGTCCATACATCATCGATTTCGGCGTCACTCGTCATCTGCCGAAGCTGAACGAGAGCTTCGTCGGCCGTCACCGGCTCGCGTTCTTCCAATGGCACCTGCACGGCGCGAGTCATCCACTTCTTGAACCACTCCAGCATCAATCACCCTCGACAAATTCCTCGACCGCCTCGACGAAGGCTTCGGCCTCAACGTCCGGACCCTCGCCATGATTCAGGTGTCGCAGGCCCGCCCGAGTCGATTCCCACTCGCAGAGCATGGTCACTTCCTGTCCGGTCGTGAAATTCCGGGCACGTTCGAGCGTGAAGTAGCGAACGGGCTCGAAGGTCACCAGGGCGAAATGAGAATGCGAGGTCTCAGGCGGTGATGGAAACGTGACCAGCGCACAACGTCCGAGCGCATCGGATTCGATCTCTCGCACGTTCAATCCATCGCGCGAGCTTCGCTGACTCTTGGGGAATTCATGAGAGGTCTTGTCCCAAAAACCTCGCAGGGTTTTGGTCGCTCCCGCCGTGAAAAAGAACTCTTCGACGGCATCGGGATCAGCTTCGAGCACAAAGCCAGGAAGTTCGCGATGGGCAAAACGATAATGAAGTGAATTCACGGTGCACCACACATAGAGGGTTACTACTGTGATAGAAACCACGGTGCTCGATGGCAAGAGTCCGTCCACCGTGTGTCATGCAAAAAACGGGCAGTCGCAGGATGCCTGACTGCCGTGCGAAGCATTCGAGATCTACCGAGGACCGAATCGATTGAACTCAAGTGGGCTCGATAAAGAGCGCGAGTTCCTCGATTCTTTCCTTCAATTCGGCCGCTTTTTCATGATCATCCAGAAACTCGAGCTGCCGAATCGCAAGCTCGTAGATCCTTTCGGCGTGAATCGGTCGACCGTATTCTTCAGCCAGCCCGGCAGCCCGTTGTAAAAGCCGCGCGATATCCGGCTCATTCTCGAGACCTGCTTCGAAATAGTCCTCGAATTCATCGATGAGCTCATTGGCCGAAGACC
>CAYFTY010000660.1:0-3289 GCA_964346045.1 uncultured Bradymonadales bacterium
GCCCAGGTGGGCGGTGGTGAGACGGACCCCGAAGATGATGTGCTCTTCGATGCGCAGGGCGAGCAGGTGAAGTACCGGCGCGAGCTTTGGCCGTTTTTCATTGTGATCGCGCTCGCGCTCCTGGTGCTCGATCTCGCGCTCAGACGCATTCGCCTCAGCGGAAGTACCGATATCAGTTGGGACTCGGTCATCGGACGCTAAATCAGCTCACGAGCTTCCGATCGGGCTTATAGACCATCTCGTAGCCCAGTAAGATCAGCGCAATCCATACGGCCTGCGCGAGTAGCAGATGCGTAAGCTGCAGCCAGCCGGGTGCATAGAGCCCAACGTTCAAAAGGCCGGCCGCCACCTGAGCCACGACCAAAAGGATGAGCCCTCCGGCGAGTGTACTCACCTTGTCGCGATGGGCCCCGGCGCGCACGACGGCCCCCAGATAGATGAGGTAGGCCGAAGCGACCACCGCAATGATGGGGTGGAGGATGCGCAGGCGTACGAGAAAGTGATTCACGCCCGAGAGATCGTCGCGAATTCGCGCAAAAAGACCCTGACCCAGAGTCGGGTCGACAGGAAAGAGCGTGTCTCCGAGAGCTGTGACCGCGCCAGACATGCTCGTGGCGATGAGTAATACGATTCCGACGACGATGCCAATACGCGCCTTGTTGGCCCTGCTCAGCTCGTCGTCGGGCCAGGTCGAACGCGGTGGCGGCTTTGCCTGATCAGCCCAGTAGGCGGCGAGGGCCGCTGAGCCCGTCAACATCAACGTATTCACGAGATGGAGCGAGATGACGACTGCGCGAGCGACCGAGTCATTGTCGGCGACGAGTTCGGCAAGGACCAACCCGGCTCCAATGGCCGCTTCGAAGAGAATGAAAACCATCGTGACGATGGATGCCCAGAAGATACGTCCCACGCCATAGAGCCTGTACGCCCAGCCGATGAGAATGAGTCCGAGGATGCCGCAGAATCCGCTGGTGATGCGGTGCGTATACTCGATCATCGTCTCGGTCGAAGGTTCGAATGGAATGATCTCGCCGTGGCACGTTGGCCAGTGGTCTCCGCATCCAGCGCCCGAATGGGTGATCCGCACCCACGCGCCGAAGAGAATCACAGCGATCAGGTAGACGAGAAAAAGCCACGCATACGTTTTAAATTGCTTTTTCGCTTGTTCGTTCATGGAAGGACCACCCGCAGGACAACCGTGACTAAACCCGAAGCAGGGAGTCGTCAACTACGCATCGAACGTCGGGGAGCCGCCGATATTCCAGATTTCGTGGCGGTCGGCTGGCGGCTGGTTTGACGGATTTGGGGGCCGAATAGGGTGCGCGCCCCTTCGGAGCCGGGTCTCTAGACGTGGGGGGCGGCCCGCATTATCATGTTCGTAACTCATAGATCCGGCGGCTTCAGATGAGAACTATCAGACATTGGTCGGTGCGCGTGCTTTTCGCCTTTCTTTTCGCGCTAGCATGCGTCGCGCTTCCCGCCTCGTCTTCCTTTGCGCAGAGCTCCGAAGAGCGAGCCGAAAAGGTCGAGCAACTCTCAGCCGAAGCCACCGAGGCCTATCGGGCTGGCGAATTTCAAAAAGCCGCCGACCTCTTCGAAGAGGCGTACGGCATCGAGCCGGTTCCCAACCTCCTCTTCAATATCGCCCGGTCGTACGAGAAGATGGAGAACTGGGACCAGGCGATCGACTACTACGAAAAATTCGTGGTCGAAGAGGGCATCTCGAAAAAGGCCCGGAAATCGGCGCTCGGGCGGCTGAGCGAGCTCAAAGACATGCGGGCGCGGGAAAACGCAGAAAGCAAAGATGAAGACAAGATCGCCGATAGCGACAAGTCTGTGGAAGACCCAGAAGAGACCGAAGAGCCCGATGCCGGCAGCAACACTGCGGCGTGGGTTGCTGTGGGAACAGGCGTGGCTCTCGTTGCCGGTGGTGGAGTTTTCGGGCTCGTTGCTTCGGGTAAGCAATCTGATTTCGAGGATGCGACTTCGCGCGACGCCAAGGTCGATGCACGCGATTCTGGGCAGACTATGGCATTGATTGCAGACGTCATGTACATCAGCGGTGCTGTGGTCACAGGCATCGGTATCTACCTCTTACTTTCGGGTGATTCTGAGTCCGATACTCGACAAGCGACTGCATTTCCCTGGGTCTCGGGCGATAGCGCCGGAGTCAGCATCCGCACCCCCTTCTGAGTCACGAATGAGTTCATCACGCGATACGAGAAGGGAGATGTACAAGCGGCTTGTCGACAAGACTGTCGCCGATGGCCGCTTTCATATCACGCGTCTACTCGGTTTTGGCGGAATGGGGGCAGTGTACGAAGCGGTGCAGACCAATATGGACCGGTCGGTCGCGCTCAAGCTCATCCCAACCCACGATCCGACGACGGTAGCACGATTCGAGCGCGAAGCGTTGACCATCAGTCGGCTTCGACATCCGAATACCGTGACCGTTTTCGACTACGGTCAGTCTGAAGGCGGCTTCCTCTTCCTCTCCATGGAGTTGCTTCATGGACGAACGCTCGGTGAGTTGATCAAAGAAGAGGGGCCCATTGAGCCCCAGCGTGCTGTTCATATTGCCAGCCAGGTCTGCCGATCGCTCAACGAAGCTCATAAAGCCGGTATCGTCCATCGGGACATCAAGCCCGATAACATCATTCTGATCGCGATCGACAACGATCCTGACGTCGTGAAGGTCCTCGACTTCGGCATCGCCAAGGCCGTGATTGGCGACGATGACGTTCAGCTCACGGGAGACGGCCGAATCATCGGCACCCCACGTTATATGTCTCCCGAGCAGATTCTCGCCGAGACGCTCGATCATCGCAGCGATATCTACAGCCTCGGATGCATCCTTTTCGAGATGCTCTGCGGAGCGCCGCCGTTCCAGCAGTCGAGCACGACGGCCCTGATGATCAGCCATACGCAGGACCCACCGCCTCCGTTTGCGCAGCGACTCTCCCGGCAGCAGATCGAGCGGACACCCTCGTATCTCGAGCACGTCGTTCTCAAGGCCCTGGCCAAAGATCCGAACGACCGGTTCCAGACGACAGACGAGTTTCGCGACGAGCTTGAGCGCGCGATGTCCAGTGCGCCCATGAATGCTGACGCATCTGGATCGCAGCAAATGCAGGTCGACCCGAATGCGACCGCTGCGGCGCTGCCCAGCCATCGAGTCGACACGGGTCCCCGGCCGGCGCCGACCCCGGCGGCAGCGAGCCATTCGGGCGTGCAGCCTGCCGCACAGGAGTCATCGTCGAATTCGACGAAATTCGCCGTCCTCGGGATC
>CAYFTY010000661.1:0-3283 GCA_964346045.1 uncultured Bradymonadales bacterium
CCGACGGATCGAGCCAGAGTTCGGGTGCGTGACGACGGCGGCTCTCGAGTGCGACCTGCGCCGCGTTTTTGAGCTCTTCGAGAATCGCCATGGTGCCCCCCTCTCGACGCCAAGGCCGAATTCGACGAGCTGATGCAAGCGTTGGAATGCTCGACCGGACTCGATGATTGCCGATGCTCTCTCGAAGCCATCGGCGAACGAATGAGCGCGACCCGCAGTGACGAGAAGGGCAGCAACATTGACCGCCACGGCGTCGCAATGGACCTTCGGTGCCTCGCCCGAGAGAATGGCTCGCAGAGCACGGGCATTCTGGCGGACATCGCCGCCGCGGAGGTCTTCAGGACCCGCAGCCGGTGTGGCTTTGAAATCTTCTGGCCTCAGCTCGAACTCGTAGACCTCGCCGTCTTCGAGTCGTGCTGCGGTGGTCGGCCCGTGCAACGCGATCTCGTCGAGACCGGCGCCGTGGACAACCATCGCCGACTTCACTCCCAGAAGGCCCAGGGTCTCGGCGAGCGGCTTGCAGTAGGCAGGATCGTATACGCCCATGACCTGATAGTCAGGTCGAGCCGGGTTCACGAGCGGCCCCAGAAGATTGAAGATCGTGCGGGTGGCGAGGGCCTTTCGCACCGGTGCCGCATGCCGCATTCCCCCGTGATATCTGGGCGCCATCAAAAAACAGACGCCAACCTCGTCGAGAGCGCGCTCGGCGTCTGGCGGCTCGAGGTCGAGGCGTACTCCGCAGGCCTCGAGTACGTCGGCCGAGCCGCATTTCGACGAGACGCTTCGATTGCCGTGCTTGACGATGGGGATGCCCGCCTCGGCCGCGACGAATGCGGCTGCGGTCGAGACGTTGATGGTGTGCGCTCCATCGCCGCCGGTTCCGCAGGTGTCGGCGATGGCGTAGTCGGGGCGGCGAAATTCGACCGCGGCATCGCGCAGAGCGCGGGCTGCGGCGGCAATCTCGCGTGGCGATTCTCCGCGGGTCTTCAGTGCGACGAGTAAGGACGCCAGCTCGAGCGGTTCGATGCGCCCCGCGACGACCTGCGAAAAGGTCTCGTAGACCCGTTCGGGCGCGAGCTCTTCGCCGCCTGCAATCGTCTCGATGAGCGGCGCGATCTCGAAGGTCTCGAGCTCGTCGACGAGCGGAACGACCGCAGCATTTCTCGGCAGCTCGCCCTCGGCGAAATTCTGCAAGAGTCTCATGCCGTCGGGCGTCAAGATGCTCTCGGGGTGAAACTGAACGCCCACGAAGGGAAGCCGCCGATGTCGAATCGCCATCGCGACCTTGTCGCAGCGGGCCGAAACCTCGAGCTCGGGGCTGTCGCCCTTCATCGCGAGCGAATGATAGCGGCCCACCGTCAAGGGGTTCTCGAGACCATCGAAAATTCCGCCGCCGTCGTGAAAAACGCGCGACGTCTTTCCATGTACGATCGATGGCGCCCGTTCGACCCGAGCGCCGGCAAATCGCGCCAGAACCTGGTGTCCGAGACAGATACCCAGAATCGGGAGCGGGTCGTCGAGCCGGGCGACATACTCGACGATCGCTGGCGATATACCAGCATCTTCGGGCCTTCCGGGCCCCGGTGAGAGCACGATTGCTTCGAATTCGTGAAGCCGGTCTTGGACCGTCTCGAGGCTCACGTCATTTCGGTAGGTCGTGACCTCGGCTCCGAGGCGTTCAAAGGCCTCGACGAGGTTGAATGTGAACGAATCGCGATTGTCGATCATGAGAATCTTCATCTTTGCTCCTCGAGTTGGGCAGGCGTCAGGCCGAGCGCTTCGAGCACGGCTGCGGCCTTGTTGCGGGTTTCAATGGTTTCTGAGCGGGCGTTCGAATCATGCACGATTCCTGCCCCGGCCCTGACGCGGGCCTTGCCATCAGCGATGACGGCCGAGCGGATCACGATGGCGGTATCGAGCACATCTTCGCTTGTGAGGTAGCCGACGGCGCCGCCATAGAAGCCTCGCTTCGACGCCTCGTATCGGCGAATGATTTCGGTAGCGCGAAGCTTGGGTGCGCCGACCAGCGTGCCCATATTCATGCAGGCCGCGTAGGCGTGAAGCGAATCGAGTCCTTCGGCCAACTCGCCGGTGACCTCGCTGACGAGGTGCATGACGTGAGAATAGCGTTCGACCTCGAGAAGCCGCGAAACGCGGCGCGTGCCCGACCGGCTGATGCGGGCGACGTCGTTTCTGGCGAGGTCGACCAACATCATGTGTTCGGCCTGCTCTTTTTCGTCGAGGCGTAATGAGGCTTCTTGACGATCGTCGGCGTCGTGGCCTCGACCTCTCGGGCGCGTGCCGGCGATGGGTTTGATGGTGACGCGCCGGTCGGCATCGACGGCGACGCAGGTCTCGGGCGATGCCCCGAAGACAAGGTGTTCTGCGTGAGGCACGTAGAACATGTACGGGCTCGGATTCTGCTGGCGCAGCCGCGCATAGGCGGCGAGTGGGGTCTCACATTCGGTCGTGAAGGTGCGTGAAAGTACGGCCTGGAAGACGTCGCCGGTCTCGATGTGATCGGCGACGACTCGATCGACGAGGGCTGCAAATTCGGCGTCGCCGAGGTCGACTTCGAGTGAGGTGGCGGGGATGAAGGACGGGGCTTCACGGCGCTGATCGTCGCGGTGGGCGTCGTATTCCTGCTGAGCCACACGCTCTAGGAACAGACTCAATCGTCGGATGTCGCGGGTTGCGTCATGGTAGTGCTCGAGGGCCTCTTCGGGGTCTTCGGGAACGACTACATCGGCAAAGCAGCTCACCGTCGAGGCGCGATGATCGGCGACGAAGAAACGGTCGGCGACAAAAAACTCAAAGTCGGCAATGCCGTCGAGATCTTCGTTCTGGGGGAGCTCTTCGATGAGGTCGATGGCATCGAAGGCAAAGCTTCCGACCATCAAGAGGCCTGGCTCATGCGACGACTCGACCGGCATCACGTCGCGCACTCGACGCAGGATATCGAATGCGCTGGGAGCCTCGATTCGCTCGGTCTCGGTGAGCTCGGACGAAGGCTTCTCGAACGTGAATTCGAGCGAATCAGATTCGCCGCCGAGCGCCTCGATGAAGACGCGCCCCTGTGAGTTGAGCGACTCGACGCGAACCGACGAGCCGCGCGCCACGATCCGCAGACAGACACGGTCGACCACGAAGCTTCGGCAGGGTGTTTGCGTTGCGGCGTCGAGCGATTCGAGCAACGCCTGGCCTGGCCCTGGGTCGTCGTCGGTCACGCAGCGATAGAGTTCGAACGCATCGACCTCGAGCGACCGAGTGCGTACGAGCTGGC
>CAYFTY010000662.1:0-3283 GCA_964346045.1 uncultured Bradymonadales bacterium
GTGACCGTCACGTCTGTTTCTTCGTCGAGCCCGTCCGGCGTAGCGTCGGCCGCCGAGGTTCGACGGGTCACTTTCTCCTGCGGATCCCATACTTCGGCCAGCACGTCGACGTTTCGAGTTTCGGGTTCGTCATCATCGTCTCCAGATCCTTTGGGCCGCTGGAGGGTAATCATGGCCTCATCGAGCTCTTCTTCGTCGACGTCGTCGTAATTCGTTCCGAGCGCGTTGGTGTCGATGCGGGGCGAGGACGAACTTTCGTCGCCAACCGGCTGAGCGATGCGCGCCGCGTTTCCGGTCGCCTCAGGGACCTGGGCATAGAGTCGTGCGAGAAAATACTGGATTTCGGTATGCGATGGCTCGAGCTCGAGGACGGCTTTGCATGCTGCAATCGCCTCGAGTGGCAGACCCTCTTTGGCGAGAAGCTTCGAGGCCGCCACATACTCTTCGACGGCGTGCGAGTGGCGTCCCATCTCGCGAAAGATGGCAGCCAGCCTCAATCGCGCCTCGATATTCTCGGGGTCGCCTTTGAGCACCTTCTGGTAGTACGCCAGGTATTTTTTGAGCTTCTTGGAGGCCATCGCGCGCGCGCAGGAGGAGCCTTAATCGAGCGCCCAAGTTTGCGAATGCCGCGCGTGGATGTCAAACGCCACACGCATCAACTCTGTGTTTTTCTCACGCTTCCCATCGATTTCGCTCCTCCGAGGAGCATCCGTCAGCTTGACGGGCTCCCTACTTTCCTCTACATATCCGCCCCTGTCGCCAACCGGTGGCAATATTGAAGCTTCGGCTCCGACCCGGGTTCCGGGCGCGCTCCGCTGATCCATGAGCGCTGTGAGTTCGATTTTCTATTGGAGGCTTTATGAAGGGATTGATTGGAGAAAAAGTTGGAATGACGCAGGTTTTCGACGAAATCGGAAACCGCATTCCCGTGACCGTCGTCAAGGTCGACGGAAACGTCGTCGTTCAGAAGAAGAGCAGTGAAGGCAAAGACGGCTATTCGGCCCTCAAGCTTGGCTACGGCTCGGTTCACAAGCACGTCAAAGAAGGGGCAGACGACAAGTGGAGGCTTTCACGGCCTCGCGTCGGAGTCTTTCTGCAGGCGGGCATCGAGAAGCCGCGAAAGCACGTGAAGGAAGTTCGCGTCGCCGAAGAAGAGCTCGAAGAGTACGAAGTCGGACAGGAGCTCGGCGCCGATACGTTCATCCCGGGCGAATACGTCGACGTGACTGGAACGTCCAAGGGTCGCGGATTCTCGGGTGTGATGCGTCGACATAATTTTGCAGGCGCGAAGGCAAGCCACGGTGTCCACGAGTTCTTCCGTCACGGCGGCTCGATTGGTTGTTCGGCCTATCCCGCTCGCGTATTTCCCGGCAAGAAGATGGCTGGTCAGCACGGAAACGCTCGCGCGACCATCCAGAATCTGCAGGTGGTCGACGTTCTCGAAGAAGATAACGCACTGCTCATCAAAGGTGGCGTGCCGGGACCGAATGGCGGAGTCGTTCTCGTCCGGTCGGCCGTCAAGAAGTAAGACACGGCAGAGATGAACGAAAAAAGCCGCCCGGTCTGACCGGGCGGCTTTTTCATATCTGGCGTTTGCACTGAGGTTTCACCAGCCCAATTTGATGGCCATCAACGTGCCGTGGTCACTGAAGACGTAAGCTCGGTCGGCCCCAAACTCGATGTCGGCCGAATAACCTGTCGTTCCACGAGTGCGCTGGAATGGGTAGCCGCTTCCGCGGTCGAAGATGTACATCCCGAGATCAGTCCCCACCAGGAGATAAGGCCCATAGGAGACGATTCCGCTCGGCCTGGCGTCTTTGAATTTGAAGGACCAGGTCGAACTTCCTTCGAAGGGGTCGATAGCTGTCACCTTGCCGAGGGCCGAGGTGACGTAGAGCATTGTGTCGTAGTAGACGACGTCGCTGATCGAACTTATCGGCACGCGCCAGAGAATCTCACCGCTGAATCGATCGACTCCGTAGATGCCGCCCGAATAGGACGAGGCATAGAGGGTTTCTCCGTCGACGATGACCTCACCATCGACATCCGTGAGTTCGGTCGCTCCACCACGGAGGTCGACCTCCCAGACCAGCTCGCCAGAATCGATCTGCAGCGAAACCAAACGACCGTCGGCGAATCCGCAATAGACTTCGCCATCGGCAACAGCCGGCTTGCATGCACCTTTGAGCGTAAAATAATCGGGTGTATCGCGCTGATAGCGCCACAACTCTTCGCCGCTCAGAGCGTCGAGTGCGTAGAGTGTGTCTGAAGCATCCGCAAAAAAGAGTCGTCCGTCATGGTAGGTGGCGTCGGTTTCGATCGAGGATTTCGCATCGAACTTCCACGACTCGGTGCCGTCGTGCAACGCGAGAGCGCGCATCGTCCCGCCGAGATCCCCAACAAAGGCGAATCCATCCGCACTCGCAGGCTTCGCCGATACGGCGTTGCCGAGCTCGACTCTCCAACGCAATTCACCGTTGGCTGCCTGAAATTTGTAGACTTCGCCATCCTGAGTGGCGACGAGTAGCTCATCGGTAGTCCCGACGTGCGCCGGCGACGCGTACTGGCTCGGCATCGATGTAAAGTAATTGATTGAGTCGAGGCTCTCAGACCACTTCACGACCACCGAGGGCTCGGGCGCAGAAGTCGTGAGCTTGAACGCTGCCGACATCGCCGGTGGTTCCGAGGCGCATGCGCCCCACAGAAGGGCGGAGAGGCAGACGAGTAGACAGCGCGTGCTGAGCTTCATCGTGTCCCGAAATGTCAGAGGGTTGCCAGTCGTCGTTCGATATCCGACTTCTGCGGATGCATCGGCTCGTCTTCGATGATGGCGTGGTAGATCTTCTTTGCCTCGTCGACCTTTCCTGCTTTCTCCAGCAGTCGAGCGCGATGATAGCGCATTGCGTCGGCGAGGCTCTCATCGAGCTCACTCAATGCATCGTATTGTGCGAGCGCTTCGTCCCACTTTTCCTGCGATGCGTATGCGGTCGCCAAACCATGGTGGGCGGCAATTTTCTCGGTGTCGTTTGCGGCTGCTCCAAGAACCTCTTCGTAAGCCGAGACGGACTCATCGACTTTTCCGAGCTTCATGAGCGCCGCACCCCTCGTCAGACGCGCGGCTCGTGCGAGTTCACCGCCTGGATGCTTCTCGAGGGTCGCGTCGGATGACTCCAGAATGGCCGTCCATTTGGCCTCGTGACTCTCAAAAGCGTCGTCCGGCGTGGGCATGCTGGAAGTGCTGGACGCGCGTGCCATCTCGGAGATCGCGTTCCCACAGTGGGGC
>CAYFTY010000663.1:0-3281 GCA_964346045.1 uncultured Bradymonadales bacterium
TACAAGAAAAACAAAAGCCCCGCAGACCATTGAAGTTCAATAGCCGAAGCGGGGCCTGCGTCTGCGTCTGAGTCTTAGCTCAGGAGTTCGCAGTACGCGCGGCTTCGGCCACCTTAGTAAAGGCAGCCGGGTCGAATACAGCAAGTTCGGCAAGGATCTTACGGTCGAGTTCGATCTCGGCCTTCTTGAGTCCTCCGATCAGGCGGCTGTACGTTGTATCATTCTGGCGGGCCGCAGCATTGATGCGCGTAATCCACAGCCGGCGGAATTGTCGCTTGCGCTGGCGTCGATCGCGGTACGCATATTTCCACGCCCGCTGAACCGACTGCTTGGCCTGGCGGAAAAGTCGATTACGCGACCCGCGCATTCCCTTTGCAGCTTTCAAAATCTTTTTTCGTCGGCGTCGCGCTTTGGCGCCTCGTTTCACGCGTGGCATGGCAAACCTCTGGTGTTCTCGCGGCCCTGGGGCCGTCGTTCATCAATCAACAATTCAATCGGTATCGGTTCAGTCGTACGGAAGCAGTTGCTTGATTTTGTCGGCATCCTGCTTCTTGAGGTATCCATCCTTACGAAGCTGTCGCTTACGCTTCTTGCTCTTCTTCGTGAGGATGTGGTTGCGGTAGCCCTTTCGGTACTTGACCTTACCTTTCTTCGTGACTTTGAAGCGCTTTTTTGCGCCGCGGTGTGATTTCATCTTCGGCATGTGGGCCTCCGATTGTACGTCCAAAAATTGAGAAGGCCGCGGACGGCCATCGAATTCAAATTTTCTCGCTCGTCGAGCGGGCGCGAACTATTACGGCTTCATCCCGAAAGGTCAAGCACTTTTCGACTTTTAGCCTCAATCGTCGCTGTTGCGGTCTCTGCCGCCACTGGGTGTGAGCATCATCGTCATGTTGCGCCCTTCCATGCGCGAGCTCTGCTCGACGGCACTCACGTCATCGAGTTCTTCGGCAGCCCGATCGAGCATCTCGTACGCGATCTCGGGATGGGTGATCTCTCGACCACGGAACATGATGGTGAATTTCACCTTATTATTCTTCTCGAGGAACTTCCTCGCCTTGCGCACCTTGGTCAGGAAGTCGTGATCGTCGGTCTTCGGGCGCAGCTTCACCTCTTTGAGCTCGACTCGAGACGACTTCTTGCGTGCCTCGGCCTGACGCTTGGACTGCTGATATTTAAATTTGCCGTAATCCATGATGCGACAGACGGGCGGCTTTGCTTTCGGGGCCACCTCGACGAGGTCCAAACCAAACTCGTCGGCCTTCTCGAGAGCGTCGTCAATCTCCATGATACCCAACTGTTCGCCGTCGGGATCGATTACTCGAACTTCGTCCACGCGGATGCGCGCGTTGATTCGCGGATTTTTTTCGGCCATCTACCTTCTGTCCAAGAGGGTCATCTCGAAATGATAAAGGGCAGGAGCTATCCTGCCCTTTCTCTGTGCATTACTGCGAGTAGGCACGGGCGGATTTGAACCGCCGACCCCTACCGTGTCAGGGTAGTGCTCTCCCACTGAGCTACGTGCCTTTATGTGCCCATCCGTGACGAGCGACGCGGGTTTTACAGCGCCTCCGAGTATGTGTCAACAGCTTTTGACGCTTTCGTCCCTCTTGCATACGCAGACCTACTTATCGTAACAAGGCGCCGAAAGCAGCCTGTACTCGCTCAAGAGGATAAACATGCGATTGATTTTGGTTGGCCCGCCCGGGGCAGGAAAAGGCACCCAGGCAAAGAGACTCGTCGAATCCCACCAACTCGTTCATCTTTCGACCGGAGACATGCTCCGCGCCGCTGTCAGAGAAGGCACCGACCTGGGCAAGAAGGCCGACGAGTACATGAAACAAGGGGCGCTCGTTCCCGATGAAGTGGTGATCGGTATGGTTCTCGAGCGCATCCAGAAGCCCGATTGCAGTGACGGTTTCATGCTCGATGGGTTTCCACGCACCCGACCTCAAGCCGAAGCGCTCGATGCCGCGCTCGAGGAGGCCGGTGTCGCACTCGACGCAGTCGTGCTGATCCAGGTTCCCGATGCACTCATTGTCGAGCGCATTACGGGTCGCCGACAGGATCCCGAGACCGGCAAGATCTACCACGTGAAATTCAATCCGCCGCCCGAAGAGATCGCCGAGCGCGTCACCCAGCGAAAAGACGACACCGAAGAAGCCTGCGAGGCGCGTCTCGAAAAATACCATAGCGAGACCGCACCGGTGATCCCTTTCTATGATGAAAAGGACATTCTGGTGCGCGTGGATGGCGTCGGGAGTCCCGATGAGGTGACCACACGCATCGAAAAAGCGCTCGAGGAACTGGCTTGAGCGGCTACTCCCGCATTCTGGAAGAAGCCGCGAAGCGTTCGGACTTCGAGCCGGACGTTCGTTTTTTTCTCGAGATCTGGGAGGCCATATTGCCCGATGCATTCGCCCAGCATTCGCGGCCCTGCGGTTGGTCCAAAGACACACTTCACGTGGAGGTCGACGCGAGCTGGATCGATGAATTCCGCCATCACGAACGCAGACTCCTTGGCCGACTGAGTCGTGCACTGCCATGGCCGGTGCTTCAGATGGTGCTCATCGAGGGGACCATCGAGAAGGTATCGAAGACCCGAGAAGAGCAGGCTCCTGCGCCGGTGAAGCCCAGCGTCGAGGTGCCTGACCTCGGCGACCGAGAACTCAACCGGCTCGCACAATTAATTGGTGCACACGTCGCGCGCGCGACGAAAAACGAGTAAATACGCAGTCAAGCTTGCGAGTCGACGCCCAATTCGCTATTGACGAGCCACAAAATAGGGATCGCGCTGAATCTCCAAATGGTGTCTATCCCCGCTCATGCAGCCGGGACGCGATCCAATGACACCCAACCCGAATATCAGGTAGTTCAAGGATGTCTGAATTTCAGAAAGAGGCGTTTGACGAGTTTTTCTTGAGCAATGAAATGCTCGATGCTCTCTCCGACGTCGGATACCAACGCCCCACCCCGGTGCAATCGACGGCGATCCCGCTCGTCATGGCCGGGATCGACCTCATCGTTCAGTCCCAAACCGGGACTGGCAAAACGGCTGCCTTCGCGATCCCCGTCATCGAGATGCTCGATTTCGGGCCCGATGTCACGGTGCTCACACTGGCACCGACCCGTGAGCTCGCCAAACAGGTCGCCGCCGAGTTTGAGAGACTCGGGCGATACAAGGATCTCGGCGTCGCTACCGTATATGGCGGTGCCTCCTACGAGAGACAGTATGCCGAAATCGAGAAAGCTCAGGTCGTTTGTGCGACACCGGGGCGGCT
>CAYFTY010000664.1:0-3270 GCA_964346045.1 uncultured Bradymonadales bacterium
GGCATGATGCTCGTTATCGGCAGCCGCCTGATCTCGCGTGATCTCTCACGCTGAGGTCAGAACTCGGCCTTCGTTGCTTCGAGGCGTTCTACGTGCTCTTCGTCTCCCATCTCACGCCATTGAACCAACGCGATTCTGCGCGCTTCATTCGCCCGCGTCGTGTCTCCGCGTGACCGCCACCACTCCATCGCTGCTTCTGCACATTCGGCGAGGTCGGGGTCCACGATCATGTAGTCCTTTTCGAGTCGGGCAATCTGAGCTGCAGCGCGGTCGAATTCGGCTGTGCTGCCGTTTGCCGCGTAGCCTGCGATGACCATATGAAGCACCATATTCAGTGCCATGCTCAGGTCTTGTTCTTCATAGAGATTTCGTAATGGTTCGAAAAGTTCGACCGCCCTGCTGTGGTCGCCGCGATCCATTGCGACGAGCCCCAGGTTCATCGTCGCTGTGTCGACTCCTGTGGTTCCGAGCGCTTTCCAGATGTTGCGGGCCTCACTGTAGAGCCCCTCGGCGGCGTCGAGATTCATCCGGGCACGTTCGAGGTCGGCCAGCGAGTTGATCGCGTCCGCTCGCACATCTCGATAACCGTGAGCTTCAGCGATCTTGCGGGCTTCTTCGTAGAATTTGCGTGCCTTCTCGAGGTCACCGAGCAGGCGGGCGCCCATCCCGAGATGATAGTTCGAGTATGCGATGCCCCTCCAGTCTTGCAGCTCGAGATATCCGTCGCGGGCGAGGAGCGAAAGTTTCACCGCTTCTCGCGTCTCACCGATATGAAGAAGTGCAAAGGCTTGACCCTCGCAGGCACGCAGAACTCCCCACTGAATCTCGCACTCTCGGAAGATCTTGGCCGCAACGCCGTAGCGTTTTACCGAATCTCGAATCTCGCCCACACGCAAGAGATGATGCGCCTGCGAGAGGACCGTTCGCGCTTCGAGTTCCCGCCACCCGTATTGCCGGCTTGCTTCGAGGACTCGCTGATGAGCATCTCGGGCCTTCTCGTAGTCGCGATATTCTCCGGCGACCTGGGCCTCGAGAGACAGGAGGCGAAAAAAGCGCTGATCGTCTTCGGCGATGGAGAGCCCGGGTAGAAGTGATGAGGCTCTCGCTGCAAGCTTTTCGGCGGTGATGACTTCATTAGCGCTGATGACAGATTCACCGGCGTCGACAAACGCTGCAAACGCTGCGTCATAGTCGCCCGCTTCGTAGAGGTGCTGTGCGCGTCGATCTTGTGACCTGTCGTCGTCGAGTGAATCGGCGATGGTGCGGTTTACGTCTGACCAGACTGCGGCCTCGTTCGCCATCTCCTGGGCAGCAATTTGATAAAGCCCCTGGGCAAACCACCATCCAAATTCATTTCGCTCGGCGATGCCTGACGCACAAAGGTTGTCTTCGAGACGAGTGGCGGCGTCGATGTCGACGAACTTCGTCCACTCCTGGCGGTCGATCCGCGGCCCGAGCGCGGCAGCATACCAGAGCGCCGAGGCCGTTTTGTCGCGGTCTTCCGAGCCCTGTAGCATCGACTCGATCCGCAACCGCGCCAGCGTGAGCAGATCGGCCGGAGCTGGGGCCTCTGCAGAGGCGGTGAATCCTGTCGGCGCTGAAATCAGGGCGTCGTTCGACACCCATTCGCCGAGTAATTGAAGCGCAAAGAGAGGGTTACCACCGACGACTGAAGCCACCCGGTCGACGGTCTCCTCAGCCAACGGCAGCACGCCCTCGAGAAGCTCTCGAACGTGGGTCTGGTCGAGCGGCTCGACATCAAAAACCTCGCCGCTCTCGGCCAGCGAGACGAGAGCTGGTGGTAGATCCTCGAGTGCTTCGCATCGCGCGGTCAGAAGCACGAGGTAGGGCTTGTCGGGGTTGCGTTCAAAGAGCAGGTCGACGAAGCCGAGAATCTCATCGGCCCACTGCGCGTCTTCGACCCAGAGGACCACGGGTCGATCGTCGGTCAGTGCCGCAAAGAATCGTTCGATGGCCAGATGCCGCTCTCGCGGTGTCTGAAAGACGACATTCGCATCTTCGTCGCCGCGAGCCGGAGTCACGATTTCGCGCATCGCCAGTGTATCGAGCTCGAGAACGTCTCGCCGATAGTTCAGCCCTTGATAGACCTTACGAATGCGCTCGAGGGCCGCTTCTCGTTCGAGCCCGCGTGTTCGCAAGAAGGTCTCCAACATCGATGTGAGACCCTCGTGGGCCGCTCCGGACGGGCTATGGCTCGCCTTGAGGACAGTGGCGAGACCGAGCTCGTGGGCCCTGCGGGTAAGCCACGCCGCGAGTCGTGTCTTCCCAAATCCTCCCGAGCCGTGAAGGAGCGCGATGCGTGGCTCTCGCCTGTTCATCGAGGTTCGAAGAATAGACCAGAGTTGGTCGCGCATTGCCTCTCGATCGACGAATGGAGGCGTGCGAATGCCAAAGAGCCCGAGACCGGCGTCGAGAATCCTGTGTTCGCCCGCGGGGCGTCTCGTACGACGCCAGTCCTCGGGAATGTCTGGACGTTGAACGACCATCGCAGCCGAGGGCGCGAGCTCGGGCTCCGTCGTTTCTCGTGCCGGTGCGTTCGAATCGACCTGCAGTGTTGCCTCCACAATCGTTGCGAGCGTTGGCCCTGTCGCCACTTCGTCGGTTTGAGCGGCCGAGCTTTGCGGCTCGTCGTGGCGGCTCGTGAGCTCGAGGAGCGCCCGGGCAGCGTCAGCGGCGCGTTGAAAACGGTGGTGAGTTTTCTTTGCCAGCATGCCCGCCAGCCATGATTCGAATGGTTCTGGAATCGCGAACTGGGGACACAGAGGCCGCAGTGGTTTGTATAGATGACCGGCGAGGATCTGCGTCGTCTCGCCGTCGAACGGCGTATCGCCGCTGGCGAGGCGCCAGGCCATCACCCCCAGCGAGTACAGGTCGGTCCACGGTCCCTGGTCACGTCCCTCGGCCAGAATCTGCTCGGGAGCCATATAACGGGGCGTACCCGTAACTCGCTCTTCGACGTCGCGGTCTTCGCCAGCCTCATGACCGAAGCCGCCCGCGATGCCGAAATCCGTGAGCTTGATCGAGTTCGAACCGGACTCGATGAGGACGTTTCCGGGCTTGAGGTCTCGATGGATGATGCCGAATGCGTGGGCGTGGGCGAGGGCATCGAGGAGCTGCAGCAGGAGTCTGCGCAGCGCCTCCCAACTCTGAGTCGGCGCTCGATTCAGCGGTGTGCCATGCACGAGCTCCATGATGATATAAGGCGCGCCTTCTGAGAGCTCGTGCTCTTCTGCAGCGCTGGCCGAGAGC
>CAYFTY010000665.1:0-3261 GCA_964346045.1 uncultured Bradymonadales bacterium
TTCCCAACTCATGCCCGAAGACTCTTCACCCGGCTTTGTCTTTTGCGGCTCGGGCTTTTCTTTGGGCTCCTTCGCCTTTTCGTCGACCTGGCTGAGTCGCGGCTCGGCAATGCGCTCGACCGGCTTTCGTTCGCGGGCTGGAGCCGCGGTCTGAAGCGGTTCGGCGCGCTCGATCTTTGCGAGCCTCAGAGCACCTGTTTCGGAGTCGAGCTTTCGACTCGACATCAGGTCTTCGTGGGCGGTCAGTACAAATTCACATTCGACCACCTCGGCCGAGCGCAACTGTCCAAAGACCATCTGCTGACCAATGGGGCCCGACGCCGAGAGCAAGGTGTCGATGCGCAGTACGGTCTGGTCACCCATCATGGCGACGTTGCCATTGACGTGGACGATCTCGCATACGCCCGGCTCGATGGGCACGGATTTGTATTCACCGTCTACAAAGCGGGCGAGTTCGACGTTTTTGACGCGACCGGCAAACGAGAGCTCGCCAGATTTGACGCGCTGCAATTCACAGACGCGAGTCAGCTCGTCGACGACGTCTTTTCCGGCGTCCAGACTTCCAATGAGTTTACGTTGATGCTGCGATTCTTCGGCTATCACGATCGTGACTCGGGGCGGGGGGTACAGATTTGGCGCGAACACTCTCACGACCACGCCAGCCACGCAAGCCAGAGACCCAGACAAGTACCCGGACCGGCAACGCCGGATCCCGTCTTCCCCACCGGGGAAGATGTCGCCGAAGCCAACCGATGGGACCACGCAAGCCAGAGACCCAGACAAGTACCCGGACCGGCAACGCCGGATCCCGTCTTCCCCACCGGGGAAGATGTCGCCGAAGCCAACCGATGGGACGCAAGCCATCCAAACACCAAACGAGCACCCGGACCGGCAACGCCGGATCCCGTCTTCCCCACCGGGGAAGATGTCGCCAAAGGCGACAGATGGGGGACTACGCAAGACACCCAAACACCAGACAACGACCCAATTCCAGTATAGACTGCGCGCACCCCGCAGTACCGAGGCCCCATGATCATCGATTGTCACGTCCATCTCATCGGTATCAACGAGATCAACGGCTGTTTCGTCAGCCCCAGGATGACCAGCGGGCTGGTCTATCACCTACTCTCGCGCGTGCTCGGCCTGCACGGAACATCACGCGAAGAACTCGATCACGCCTACCGCGAAAAACTCGTCGAATGGGTGCACGGCTGCGAAGTCGACGCGATCGGAGTCCTGGGACTCGACGGCATCTACAACCGCATGGGCGAGCTCGATCGCAAGCGCACCCAGGTCTACGTGTCGAATGATTACGTGCTCGATGTCTGTAAGATCTCAGACCAACTCTTGCCGATCTGCTCGATCAACCCGAAGCGGCGTGACGCAATGGACGAGCTCGAGCGCTGCTCCGAGGCCGGAACAGTCGCCATCAAGTGGCTGCCGAACAGCCAGGACTTCGACCCGGCTGACGACAAATTTCGCCCATTCTATCGACGCATGGTCGAGCTCGGCTTGCCCCTTCTGACCCATACGTCTTTCGAACATACGATCCCACCGGTGAACCAGAAATGGGGCAAGCCCGAGCGGCTTCGAACGCCGCTTTCCGAAGGCGTCACGGTCATCGCCGCACATTGCTCGAGTGCCGGCGTCGCCCACGTATTTCGAGAAGATTTCGGCACCTGGCTGCAGATGCTACACGGCTGGCCGCGCCTTTTCGGAGACATCTCGGCACTCGCTTCGGTCTCGCGCTTTCCATACATCCACAAGGTGTTAGCCGACGAGCTAGCCACCGAACGCGTCATTCTGGGCAGCGACTTTCCAGTCCCTGTCTCACCGATGGTCTTCGCCCCGAAAATCGGCGTGAAGAAGGCGACCGAGCTCGCCAAGATCGAAAACCCCATCCAGCGAAACCTCGAGACCTTTCGAGCTGTCGGCGTCCCCGAGTCCGTGATGCATCGTTCGGCCGAAATTCTGAGAGTGCCGGTCGGCAGGTGAAGCTCGACTGGTTGCCTTTGACAGGTGCGAGACCTTCCGGATCCTTGATACGCGGACGTCCTCGATCCCGGACAAGCACCGCAAACGACTGCTGCGAATGCAACAGCGCGGGCAGCAATGGCGAATTATGCGCTGGAAACTGCATGAGCGGCCTCGACGAAGAGGAGCCATGAGGTTCACTCGATCGTCAGATCACCAATGATTTCGGCTGTCTCGACCCAGGAGTCGATTGCCGCGCGCGGCAGCTTTGGATTGAAGTCGAAGCGAACGTCGCCTTCGACGATCAGCCCGTGAATGGCCGAGATATCTTCGAGATCTTCGTTTCCATTGATCTCGAGACCGCCGACTCGTTCCAGATTTTCGAGACCGTCCAGACTGCGAAGCCCAAAATTGGAGTCGATGGCGAGCGGGCCGGTGACCGAGGTGAGCGAATCGAATCCATTCAGGTTCTCGGGCATGCCCTCGGCGTGGCGGATCAGCAGGTCCCCACCGACCTTTTCGAGGTTCGAAAACGCCGTGTAGTCGACAACCTGATGCGGTCTAAAGATCGAAAATCGTTTCTCGGCGATTCTCAGTGTCGCCAGGACTTCGAAGTCGTCCAGGCGATAGTCCGGCATATGAACGGGCGTTACGACCCGCGTACATCCTTCTACCTCGTCTGGGTTTCGTCGCGGGTCGATCTGCTCGAAACCTTCCCCGCAAACAACCTCGACCAGGTCGGGCTCGACCGCCGCGTCGTCGGTCTCGTCTGCCGCATCGGTATTGAAACTCGAATCCGAAACACCGACGTCTTCGGTCACGACACCCGGTTCAGCAACCTTCGAATCAATGCCGCAAGCTGCGAAGCAGCATGTTGCGAGGATCAAGGTCCAGATGCCTCTTTTCATCATCGTCTCTTTCGCCATGCTGGCGGTCATCGCACTTCTGACAGAGAGTCTCAACTCCGCGCTAGTGTAAATGGTGGTACCCCGAAGTACTAGCTTGCACGGCAAGCCGTGCTCCGGGCACGGCCATCTTCCCCACCGGAGGAGACTACTCCCGGAGTTGGACTGGCCGCGCGATTGGGCAGCCGTGGGTGCAGACAAATACCCTGAATCGGGTTGGTCGGAGGACTGCTCCCTTCCCCACATCTCATGCATGCTTTAGCATTCGTGATAAACGAATCATGAAAAATAGCAGATACCCCATCTGGGTCGCACCGAAGTATGATGTGGGAACGAACACCCCATACATTTGAATTCCGCAACGCCCCGGACTCGGCCGGAC
>CAYFTY010000666.1:0-3261 GCA_964346045.1 uncultured Bradymonadales bacterium
CGACCCGAGGCGCGTAATGCCTACTCGGACGAGCTCAAGATGGCTCTGCTCGAAGCGCTCGATGAAGCCGAACTCGATGATTCGGTGCGGGTCCTCGTCGTGACGGGAGCGGGAAAAGCATTCTCGGCCGGTGGAGACATCAAGGCGATGCGAGACCGCAGCGGTATGTTTTCTGGAGACCCGCCCGAGCTGCGCACGCAATACCGATACGGACTACAGGCCGTCACCCGCAGATTCGACGCCTTCGAAAAACCGGTCGTGGCCGCCATCAATGGGGCAGCCATCGGTGCTGGACTCGGACTCGCCTTGAATTGTGACATCCGTATCTGCAGCGAACGCGCCAAACTCGGCGCCACCTTTGCGAAAGTCGGTCTGATCCCCGGCGACGGTTCAGGATATCTCCTCGCGCGTATCGTCGGCTTTGCTCGAGCACTGGAACTCGTGCTGACCGCACGAGTGCTCGACGCGAAGAGCGCCCACGATATCGGCCTGGTCCACGAAGTCGTCGAGCCCGACGAGGTCTTGAAGAGAGCACTCGAGGTCGCCGAAGAAATCGCGGCTCTCCCGCCCAAGAGCGTGCGTCTCGCCAAGGCTCATATCTACCGCACAGCTCACACCGATCTGAATACTTCGCTCCACATGGCCGCAGCGTTTCAGGGGCTTACTCAGAGCACTGATGAACACCTCGAGGCCGTCGACGCCATGATCGAAGCCATCCACGGCAAAGACTGAGTTGTCGATCGCCGCGTGCCTGGACTATCCTCGGATAGACACTCCTCAACCGGTAAAATCACATGTATCGCATCGTCGCATTTGCGCTCTTCTATTTGCTTGCGCTCGGCTGTGGCTCGAGTTCCAAAACCTCGGATACGGCTTCTGAAACGCCGACTGAATCGGCCGTCGAAACCAGCTCCTCGAATGTCGCTGCCAAAGCCGACGGCCCGATTACGTTCCCATCCGAAAACCCGGTGGCCGTCACGGTCCTTGAATTTGGCGATGGGGGAGAACTTCTCGCAGGGTTTGGTGACGGCTCCATTGCAAAGCTGAGGCTTCTCTCGCGAACCGGATCCACCTCTCGGGTAAGTGAGAAAGGAGCTTCGCCAGTCGCCATCTCGCCCGATGGTTCGCTGGTTGTGCTGAACTCCTCGCCACCTGTTGCCGTGAACAATGAGGGAGCACTCATCCTCAACATGAACTCGGTCCCGGCCATCGAAGACGCAGCATTCGCAAAGTCGGAATTTTCGCTCTACGTCTCTTCGCCCGATGGAACGATCCGGATCTGGGGGCAGGCTCATAGCTTCGAAGAACCAGGCTCAGAAGAAAAGATGGAAGATTACCTGAATCGCCAGGCGTCGGACTTCAAGATCAAGCTGAGTCCTCTGCGCGGTCCACTTCACGCGACCGAAAACGGGCTTCTTCTCTTTGGCGACGATTCGGGCGTGCTGAGCCTCTGGAACCCTCGCAAACCATCGCAGAGCAGCCGGATCATGAAATTGGAAGGAACCGCACGGTCGGTCTCGACATCAGGTAACGACGTCGTGACGACATCGACCACCGGCCAGCTCAAAGTGGGGCGACTCGACCCGCCGAGTTATCTGCCCTGGAGCCGCGGCGAACGTGCCGATTTTGCGGCCACCAGCGAATTTCTGCCCGATAAGTTCATCGAACTCTCCAACGGCACTCTTCGCGCCAGAACCATCTCAAAGGGGGATGACGAATGGTCGGTCACGCTTCCGGCTGGCAAGCCTTGCGGATTGAGTGTCTCGCCAGATGGGAATCTAGTGGCTGCCTGCGTCGGCGGGTTCATCGCGACCTTCGCCACCTCGGACGGGGCATGGGATTCGGTCGTCTGGCACAATGGAGAGGCCCTTCAGTGGCAAACCTCGGCTGGCGAGAAGGTGCCGCTGAACTGACCGTCATTCGAGAACATCATCATCGATGTCGTATTTCTCGAGTTTATAATAGAGCGCACTCGCCTTGATGCCGAGCAAGCGTGCGGTCTCGGTTTTGACGCCCTCAGCTTTTCGAAAAGCGCGCAAGATGAGCTGCTTTTCGAGGTCCTCGAGAATCTCAGGTAGCGAGCGGTCTCCGTCGGGGATCGCCAGTAAATCGTCATTCGTCTTGCCAGTGATGATCGGAGGCAGGTCGTCGAGTTCGATCGTGTTGCCTTCGGCGAAAACCATCGCGTGTTCGATCACGTTCTCGAGCTCACGAACATTGCCTGGCCAGCGATATTCTTTGAGGGCGTGAACCGCCTGCGGGCTGACATTCCCGACATCTTTGTGGGTACGAGCACGGAGCTTGTCGAGGAAATGAGAGATCAGCGGGTCGACATCATCGATACGCTCGCGGAGCGTAGGCAGTTCGATCGGAATGATATGAAGCCGATAGAAGAGATCTTCACGAAACCGTCCTTCTTCGACCTCCTCTTTGAGATCCTTATTCGTGGCCGTCACGACCCTGACGTCGACGTCGATCGTCTCTTCGCCGCCCACGCGTTCGATCTGTCGCTCCTGAAGTACACGAAGAAGTTTGACCTGAATCGTCTCGCTGATGTCTCCGATTTCGTCGAGAAATATGGTTCCGCCATCGGCGAGTTCGAAGCGGCCGAGTTTGCGTCTCTGTGCGCCGGTGAAAGCCCCTTTTTCGTGGCCGAAAAGTTCGCTTTCGAGCAATGATTCGGCGAGAGCGGAGCAGTTGACTTTGACGAAAGGTCCTTCAGAACGGTTCGAGTGTTCGTGGATGGCGCGTGCGACGAGTTCTTTGCCGGTGCCCGACTCGCCGTAGATATGGACGGTGCTTCCGGTGGGAGCGATCTTTTTGATCTTTTTGAACACGTCTTCCATCGGCTGAGATTGCCCGACGATTTCAACCTCGAGCGATTGCCGAGCATCAGCCTTGAGCATCTCGTTCTCTTGGACGAGTCGCTCGGTTCGTTCTCGTTGCTCGCCAATTTCGAGGGCTCGGGTGATCTTCGAGCGCAAGAGATCGGGAGGAAACGGCTTGGGAATGAAGTCGTAGGCTCCCTGCTGCATCGCCTCGACCGCCTTCTCGATCGAGCCGAACGCCGTCACGATCATCACGAGGGCATCGGAGTCAGCATCCATGATCTTTTGGAGCATCTCCATGCCATCCATGTCGTCCATTTTCAGGTCGCTGATGACGAGCGCGGGCTTTTCTTGCTGAAATTTTTCGAGCCCGACGCGGCCATTGGGGGCATCGATCGAATCGTGACCCATGCGCTTGATGACCTGCACAATC
>CAYFTY010000667.1:0-3261 GCA_964346045.1 uncultured Bradymonadales bacterium
CCATGTCATCGCCCATATCGGCCATGCCCATGTCGTCGTCGCCCATGTCGACTTCGCCCATGTCGACTTCGCCCATGTCATCGCCGCCTCCCATGTCGGCAATGCCCATGTCGTCGTCACCGCCGCCCATGTCCTCCATGGGGTTGTTCAAGTTGTTGGTGTTGTTCTGATTGTTGGTGTTGTTCGGGTTGTTCTGGTTGTTGGTGTTGTTGACGTTATTGACGTTGTTCTGATTGTTGTCGTTATTCTTGCTGGGGTCTTCGTCATCACCGCAAGCGGCGAATCCGAGAGCTGCAGCAAGAAGCGCAACACCGAGTGTCTTTTTGAGCTTCATACATTCTCCCTTCGTTATTTGGATCTGTCCTAAATGTCTACGCGAGCCCACGATTTACAAGAGTTTCCTGACCGTGGGTGTATCGCCAAGCACGGCGTGGTTCAAGGTGCTCGTGCTTTTGTCACATGATCTTCATCTTTTTTGCATGGCGACGTCTTCTCAGGCTTTGGGGCCAAACCCCAGGATGATATAGCCACCGCTCTTTTCGTCTTTCTGTATCTCGAGGTATCCGCGCTCTGCCGAGTCTTCGAGAAGTTCGTTGAAACTGCGGTAGCCGTAGAAGCCTTCTGAGAAAGCCGGCCGCTTACGCTTGATGACCTGCTTGACGTGCGAGCCCCAGAGGTTCTCGTCACGCTCGCGAAAGAGAGCGTCGACGGTATCGAGCACGATCTCTTGCGCTTCGTCTTTCGAGCCGGTCTCGTCGGCGTTGGTCTGGCCCTTCTTGGTACTCGATTTCGGACTCGAGGACCTCTTTTGATTCGAGCGTCGCTGACTCTGCTTTTTCTTGTGCTGTCGTTTCTGCCGCACGAGGTCATCGTAGAAGATGTACTCGTCGCAGTTGTCCATCAGCAGTCTCGAGCTCGCCGCTTTCACGCCGACGCCGATCACGAATTTATTATTTTCGCGCAGCTTGCTGACGAGCGGCGAAAAGTCGCTGTCGCCGCTGATGATCACGAAGATATTGACGTGTTCTTTGGTGTAGCAGAGGTCGAGCGCGTCGACGACCATGCGGATGTCGGCCGAATTCTTGCCCGAGTACGACACATGCGGGATTTCGATCATCTCGAAGGCCGCCTGGTGCATGGGCTTTTTGGAAGACTTGAAGTTCTCCCAGTCGGAGTAGGCGCGTTTGACGACAATCGAGCCTTTGTCGAGCAAACGCTCGAGCACGAGTTCGATGTCAAAGTCGTTGTAATTCGCGTCGCGTGCGCCGATGGCTACATTTTCGTAGTCGGCAAAAATCGCGATGTTCGGGTTTTCTGGAAATTGTGATGCCATTCAGTTTTCTCACTTAAATTCACTTAGGTAGGCGACGACACTTCATCGTCGTAAAGCACAGACGGTTGCTAACACATGGGCGAAGGTGCTGCAAACGCAGGGCGTTCGCTGCGCCTTCGGAGCGAAGTTTGCGCGGGGTGCTCGGCTCGCTTCGCTGCCGAGTTGGTCGGTGGTTGGGTTGTCGTCAGGGCGTTTGCGGGCCCCATCTGTCCGCTTTGCAGACATCTTCACGCCATGCGCATTACCTCGCACAGCAAGCTGCGCTCGGGGGCACCCAGGGGAAGAGGGAATGCGGCCTGCGGCCGCACCGGGTACCTCGGTCGAACATGGGTGGTTTGATGGAGCACCGACGTCCCCGTTGGCATAAACGCGGAGATTGACGCGCTGCGTTGGCGCCGCTATGGTCCACGCGGGAGGCGAGTTGAGCGAGCGTTCCCGCTTCTACCCACGAAGCAGAACGCACAAAATGTTGATGGATAGTCGCTTACGCCACTGCGTCGGAGTCCCACATGCTACGGTACATTGAAGATATCAAGACCATCTTGTTTCTGGTCGCGACGACCGCTCTGATCTACGCAAACTGGATCCAGGACGAGTTCAATCCGTTCCTCTGGGGCGCGTTGATGTTCATCTCGGTCTCGGTGACGACGATCACGCACAACCACAACCACCTGCGCATCTGGAAGTCCAAGGCCATGAACCGCTTTCAGGACTACTGGCTGACGGTGCTCTATGGCTTCCCGGTCTTCGCGTGGATTCCGACCCACAACAAGAATCACCACAAATTTAACAACCGCCGCGGCGACTACACGATCACGTATCGCTTCAGCGAGAAGAATAACCTGCTCACGCTGCTGACCTATCCGACGATCAGCAGCTACTACCAGCAGCATTCGATTCGCGATTATCTCAAAGTCCTCTGGAAGAAGCGCCGCAGCGAGTTTTTCTGGTGCATCTCGCAGTACGTCGTGCTCGCCACCTGGATCGGCGCGTTCCTCTTGCTCGACTGGAAGAAAGCGCTGCTCTACGTCGTAGCACCGCAGCAATTTGCGCTCTTCAGCGTTCTGGTATTCAATTACCTGCAGCACGTGCACGCCGACGAAGAGAGCGAGCGTGACCACTCGCGCAATGTCGAGGGGAAGCTCTTCAATTTCTTCATGTTCAATAACGGTCTGCATACCGTGCACCACGACCAGCCCGGTCTGCACTGGAGCAAAGCCCCCGAAGCCCACGCCGAAGTCGCCGACGAGATCGATCCACGCCTCAACGAAAAGAGCTTCTGGTGGCTGATCCTGCGCGTCTACATCCTGGGCCCCTTCATCCCCAAGTTCCGCACCAAATCCATGCGCTTGCAGCGCATCGCGCGCGAAGAAGGCGAAGCCAACGTCGAAGACCTCGACGACTCCCGTGGCATGGTCGCCGAACCCGCCGCAGAGTAGAGTTACAATCGAGCTACCCGTTGCCGCCGCAGGCCGCGTCCCGTCTTCCACCCTGGGTGCCCCGAGCGCAGCTTGCTGTGCGAGATAATGCGCATGGCGTGAAGATGCCCGCAAAGCAGAAAGATGAGGGTCTCCGCACGCCGTCAGAAACGTTGAAGCTCCATCAGGCCGTGCGCGTCTCGGGGCTCCCCGTTTGCCTTGAGAGAAGCCTTCGGGAAGAATGGCGCATCATTGCTGTTGGAGGATTCATGCGTCGTACACTCTTTGCGCTTCTCGTCGTCTTCACACTCGGGTGCTCGGACGATCCTGACCCGACTCCCGATAACCATACAAATAATGGTGGCGAGGACACCGGAGTCACCGATGATACGGGCGGCGATGAAGAAGATATGACTCCCGCGGCGAGCGGCGCGACGATGCGCTTCGACGTCGATGGCGACGATTTCTTTGACCTGCCCTTGCCGGCCGATGCGCGTCTTCTAGAAGACG
>CAYFTY010000668.1:0-3253 GCA_964346045.1 uncultured Bradymonadales bacterium
GAGCCAGCGCCAGGGCTTTTCGACGACGGGCACCCACTGGCTGCCCCTCTCGGGACAGTCGGTCGATGCCGGAACGGTGACCCAGGAGAATATCCTGGTCGCTGAGGTCAACGGTGGATTGCCCACTTTGCTCGAAACATCCGAATACTCGGTCGGGCTCGATTTCAATCATCTCCTCGTCGAATCGATGCGTCCGCTGATGCCCGAAACGACGGTTGCGGGGCTGGTGAGCAATGATCTGCGCGCTGAGGACGGGAGCGCCGCGCAGCCCGCGGCGACCTTCGTGCTATTGCGCAGTGAATTTCCGCTCGTCGACGAAAATGGGAGCTCTCAGGTCGGCATTCTCGATGATCAGACCGCGACTCAGCTCGAGGCCGCCCGTCAGAGCTTTTCGCAGCTTTTCCTGGCGGCGACAGCGTTCGGCTACGAACGCGATGAAATCGTCGGGGCCTGGGCGTTCACGACGCAGCAAACCACGCGACCGCTTCAGGAACTCAAAGCTCAGGCCGATGCGATACTCGATCGGCGTGCGAACCTGGCCGCTCGCCGGGCGTGCGAACCCGATTGCACATCGGATCCGGGGCTGGTCGGTCCGCTGGCTTCCGACGCGACGATTCCCGACCCCGATGATACGAGCGTGGAGGTCGACGCAGATGCGCTCGATTATGTGCAGTGGGAGGCCGAGTTCGAGAGCGTGAGCTTTCTCGATACGTCGCGTCGGCTCGTCGATTTCGACTCGGCTGAAGAGCCGACCATCGGCCTCAGCCTCTTCGTGCCGAAGACGTCGGCCTCCTGTACCGCACCGTTTGATATGGCGATCTACCAGCACGGGTATACGGATTACCGGAAGAGCGCGTTGGCGATCGCGAACGAGTTGGCCGAAGAGTGCATCGCGACTGTAGCGATCGATCTTCCGCTCCACGGAGGACGCGCTGCAGCGAGCGCCACCCTGCATCCTCTCACGCGACCCGCGACCAGCGGGGAGGGGTTCATCGATAGTGATCTGGTGGCTGCCAAAGGGAATCTGTTGCAGGGAGCCATCGACCTCTCGGTGCTCACACGCCTGATTCGCGGCGGAGGACTCGACGGTCTCGTCGATGGCCCGGCGGTGATTTCCGACGAGACCAGCCAGATCGGATATGTAGGGATTAGCATGGGGGGCTTTGTCGGAACGCTTTTCGCGGCCGTCGAGCCCGAACTCGGTCCCACCGTGCTCAACGTGGCAGGTGGAAATTACGCGCTGGTGCTCACCGAGAGCGACCTCTTCGCCGAACTTGCCAGTATGCTCGGTCCCATGCCCGGTACCTTTGCGTTTTTGCAGACGCTGCATTTCGTGCAGTGGCTCGGAGAACATGCCGACCCGTGGGTGTTCGGCCGCCATCTGGTCGACGAGCCTCTCGCGCCGCTGAGCTACGACCCAATGATGGATTCCTATACGGAGGCAGGCCAGGGCACCTCCAAAGAGGTCTTGATGCAGATGGCCCGTGATGACGCGACGGTGCCGAATGCGTCGACCGAGCTTCTGGCTGAGGCCATTGGTGCCTCACTGGCGGATACGACCTTCGATGCAGGACATGGTTTTCTGCAGGCCATCGCACCCGACTCTCCCGATTTCGAGGCCGGGCGCTGTGGTCGTGAACAGGCCGCCACCTGGCTCGCTACCGGTTTTGAGGGTACGGCCTCGCTGCCTTCCAATCTGACTGCTTCCAATTGCGTGATGGGGAATTGATGATCAACCGCAATATTGTCCTTCATATCGCCGCAGCTTTTTCGATGGGTCTTGCCACGCTGCCGGCCGCTTCAGCAGATGCCGCTGGCTTTGCGAATACCAATCAGAGCGCCGTTGCGACCGCGATGGGCGGGGTGGGGGTTGCGAATCCATACGAACCCAATCTCTCGTTCTACAATCCGGCTGCGATGACGCTGTCGCGATTCAAAGCGTACGTGGGCGATACGCTCATCATTCCCAAAGTCGATTATGAAAGCCCGGATGGTGAGCGGTGGTCTACCGAAGCCGCCGTACTGCCGCCGCCACATGCCCATGTGCACTATCGCTTCAACGAGCGATTGGCTGCGGGTGTGGGGTTGAGTTTTCCCTACGGCCTTTCGATCGCGTGGCCCGAAAACTGGCCAGGTCGCGAGCAGGTCGTGCGACAGAGCCTGACCATGGCGGATATCAATCCCAACGTCGCATTTGCGTTTCCCGATATTCCGCTTTCGATGAGCCTTGGCGTGCAGGTGGTCTTTGCCTCGGTCGAACTCGAGCGCGCCACAGTGCTGCGAGGTGATGGCATCGAGGTCGACAGCCTTCTGGGTGGAAACGGCACCGGACTCGGCGGAACGGCGGCATTTCTCTACCGGCCGAGCGACGATCTGACGCTGGGCCTTACCTATCGCAGCCGCGTCGAGATGGAATTCGAAGGTGATGTCGATTTCGACGGGCAGGCGGGTACTCCGTTTGAGTCGACCTTCGTCGATCAATCCGTGGAAACCGAGATTACGACTCCCGATACATTCACCTTCGGAGTCGGCTATCAGGTCGATCGTCTCTTCGTCGAGTTCGATATCGGCTGGACGAATTGGAGCACCTACGATTCGATCGAAGTCGAATTTTCGGAGCCCTGTGAGGCGGGGGATGTCGGATGCGATCCCTCGGTCGACGAGACCAATCCGCCCTCTACCGTCATTCCGGGTGATTGGCAGGACGTGCCCAATTTTAGGCTTGGCGCTCAGTATGAGATTGTCGAGAACGTGCCAGTTCGGGTCGGGTTTGCCTATGATCTTTCGCCGATCCCCGATGACACGGTGTCGCCTTCTCTTCCTGGAAACGACCGTGTGATTCTCTCGGGCGGGGCGGGCTATAGCTGGCAGGCGCTGCAATTCGATATCGGCTACCAACTGGTTTCGACGACGCGTACCATCACGAATGGCAATCAGAATGGAGAATACGGCACCGACGCCCACATCGTGAGCGTCGATGCCGCATACACCTTTTGAGTGTCATTCGGGCATGCAGTCGTGGATGATCTTCTCGCCGTTTGCGCACCTTCCCGGGCTAAAGGCGGCGGGCTCATGGGGCACATATTCGTTGCCGGTGATCTCGGGGCTGAGCACCCATGACCTTGCGTCGAGAGCGCCATATTCAACCGAGGCAAGGAATTCGCCTTCGGCGGCCTCGACCTCGATGAGCGCGCCAGAGTTGCTCAGGCTCAAGCGGGTCTCAGACGCGATGGCTTCGACGTCGCGCGCCGGG
>CAYFTY010000669.1:0-3252 GCA_964346045.1 uncultured Bradymonadales bacterium
AGCTCGTCTGTGGGTTCGACCCAATAATCTTCATGCAGCGGTAGCTCGGCTTTGCCGTGACCGTGCGAGTGTTCGAGCGACATGATGATCGAAGTCTGACAGTGGCCACGATGCTGCTTGAGCAAGGCTCTGATCTTGTCCAATTCGCCGTTGCTGATGTCGGTCACTCCGAGATCAACCCGTACCCGACGAACCTTCTCGCGACGCGCCACCGTAAGCTGGATCACTTCGTCAGCCCTCACCTTGCGCGTCTTGGCCTCTGCGTCACCGTCTTCGTGAACTTGCCCTTTGATCAAGAGCGGCTCGCCCGATTTGAGGACCTCTTCGTATTCAGCAAATACCGACGAAAAGACGATCACCTCGACCTGTCCACTCTTGTCCTCGAACGATAAAAACGCCATGCGGCCGTTTCCGCTTTTGAGCGGGCGCTCGCGATATTCACTGATCACACCGGCGACGTTCACACCATCACGGTGATTGCCCGACGTCACGATATCCGCGGCCGGGGTCGTGGCGTGCAGCCCGAGCTCCGATTCGAAGCGATCGAGCGGATGTCCGGTCACATAAAAACCCAGATAGTTCTTTTCGAACTCGAGCAGTTCTCGATCCGACCATGCTTTTTCGTCTGGATAGACTTCTTCGAGACATTCCTCTCGGGCCGCCTCGCTCATCATACCGAAGAGTGACGACTGCCCGACTTCGGCATCGTGCTGAGCCTTCGCTCCTCTCTCGACGGCAAGATTGATGGCGCCCGCCATCTGCGCCCGGGTGGCGGCGACATCGCCGATGTAACGCGCATCTTTGATCGGACCGATCGAATCGAATGCACCACATTTGACCAGCGCCTCGATGGTGCGTTTGTTGAGCTTCCTGGGGTCGACACGACCGCAGAAATCGTAGAGCGACTCAAAGGGTCCGTCTTCTCGAGCCTCGAGAATCACCTCGATGACGCCCGCACCGACGCCCTTGATGGCACCGAGTCCGAAGCGGATCTTGCCTTCGACCACGCTGAAGTCGAGCTGCGACTCGTTCACATCAGGCGGCAGCACCTCGATGCCCATCCCTTTCGCATCATTGATGAAACGAACGACCTTGTCGGTGTTGTCGGCGTCGCTCGTCATCAGCGCCGCCATGAACTCGACATTGTAGTGCGCCTTGAGATACGCGGTCTGGTAAGTGATCAGCGCATAGGCGGCCGAGTGCGACTTGTTGAAACCGTAGCCCGCAAAATAGGCCATGAGGTCGAAGATCTCTTCGGCCTTGGCTTTTTCGACATCCTTGTTGATCGCGCCTTCGACAAAAATCTCTTTCTGCTGCGCCATCACCTCTGGTTTTTTCTTCCCCATCGCACGCCGCAAGAGATCGGCGCCGCCGAGTGAGTAACCGGCCATGACCTGCGCCGTCTTCATCACCTGCTCCTGGTAGACCATCACGCCATAGGTCGGCTTGAGCGTCTCTTCGAGCCAGGGATGCGGATACTGCACGCGCTTTCGCCCGTGCTTCCGGTCGATGAAGTCGTCGACCATGCCCGAGCCGAGTGGACCGGGTCGATAGAGAGCCACCGCGGCGATGATATCTTCGAAGCAGTCGGGCTTGAGCTTCTTGAGTAGCTCCTGAAATCCAGACGACTCGAGCTGGAATACGCCGGTCGTGTCTCCGGCCGAAATCAGCTTGAAGACCTCGGAATCGTGCATCGGGATGCGACGCAGATCGAAAAGCTCTTCATCGGCTGCCTCGCGCTGCAGATTGATGAGCTTCACGGCGTCGTTGATCACCGTGAGCGTCTTCAATCCCAGGAAGTCGAATTTGACGAGTCCCGCCTCCTCGACCTCATTCTTCGCAAATTGGGTGACGATCTCGTCGTTCGCCCCGCGACAGAGCGGAACATAGTCCCAGAGTGGCTCCTCGGAGATCACGAGACCCGCGGCGTGCATGCCCGCCTGCCTGTTCAGGTTTTCGAGCGAGAGCGCGATATCGAAGAGGCTGTCGACTTTATCATCTTCGGCTCTTAGATCCCGCAGACGCGGCTCCTGCTCGAGCGCCTCGGCGAGCGAAATATTCAGGACATCCGGAACCAGTTTGGCAATGCGGTCGGTCTCGCTGAACGAGAAATTCAACGCACGACCCACATCGCGAATGCAAGCTTTGGCCTTGAGTTGTCCGTAGGTAATGATCTGGCCGACGTTGTCGTGTCCGTACTTCTCGGTGACGTAGTCGATCACCTCGCCGCGACGATTCATGCAGAAGTCGATGTCGAAGTCGGGCATCGACACACGCTCCGGATTCAGGAAGCGCTCAAAGAGGAGGTCGTACGGGAGAGGATCGATATCGGTGATCTTGAGGGCATAGGCGACGATCGAACCCGCACCCGAGCCACGACCAGGACCCACGGGAATCTCCTGCTCTTTGGACCACGCGATGAAGTCCCAGACGATCAGGAAATACCCCGGAAAGTCCATCCCGCGGATCACATCGATCTCGTCCTGCAATCTTTCCTCGTAGACACGACGATCGTACTCGACCCCAAGGGCGTCGAATTCGGCGAAACGCTCTTCGAGACCTTCGCGCGAGACGTGCGTGAAATACTCGTGGATCGCCTCTTTGGGATCGGTGATACCACGTTCTTCCAGGAACGCTTCAGGCACGTCGTACTGAGGCAGATAGACTTCGCCCAGCGGTATCTCGAGGTCACATCGTTCGGCAATTTTGACCGTGTTCTCGCAGGCCTGAGGAACGTGCGAAAAGGCCTCGTACATCTCCTCTGCACTTCGAACGTAGAGCTGGTCGACACCATGCTCCATGAGCCGATCGAGCTCGACGGATTTACCGAGCTGAATGCACATCAAAATCGCATGCGCCCGCGCGTCACTCTGATGCAGATAATGACAGTCGTTGGTGGCCACCAGCGGGATATCGAGTTCTTCGGCGATCGCGATGAGCTCGTCGTTGCACTTTTTCTGCTCGGGCAGCGCGTTTTCGATGAGTTCGATGTAATAGTGCTCGGGCCCGAAATGATCTCGATACTTCTTCGCGATCTCGCGGGCCTTTTCGGGATCACCTTTGAGGATTTGCTGATTGATTTCAGAGCCGAGATCGCCCGAGAGCACGATGAGTCCTTCGCTTCGTTCGGCGAGGAGGTCGAAATCGATGCGCCCGATACCGGTGAGTTTATGGAAGCCCTTCAGCCACCCCATCGAGATGAGGGCGGGGTACGGATCATTGCGTGCGAGAGTGACAGGTGAGAAGATAGTG
>CAYFTY010000670.1:0-3248 GCA_964346045.1 uncultured Bradymonadales bacterium
GCACCACCCGAGTTGGAAGCGACCGCAATCTACGACCCGGCCGTCGACGGGCAAGCCATCCACAAAAAAGCCACCCGGATGGGTGGCCAATACCATGCTCGCATGCAGTTCGAATCAGGCGGCGAAGATGTGGTCGACCTCTTCGCCCACCGCTTCTTCGGTGGAGTCTTTGGCGATCGCCAGCTCTTGCACGAGCAGACGCTTGGCCGTGTCGAGCATCTTTCGCTCGCCAAAACTCAGCGTTTTCTGAAATTTGAGCAGGTTGAGATCGCGCAAGACCTCGGCGATCTCGAACGGGCTTCCCGTCTGGATTTTCTCGACGTACGCGCGATAGCGCCGATTCCAGGTCTGGGTATTCAGATCGACATTTCGCTCGCGGAGGATGTCATAGACTTCCTCGAGTTCTTTGTCGTTCATGATGCTTCGCAGGCCGACGTCGTCGACCTTTCCGACCGGAATCATGATCTTCTTGTCCGAGTCGAGAACGCGCAGCACATAGAAAGTATGTTCGGTCCCCGCGATTGTCTTCGAGTCGACTCCAACGACTTCAGCGACTCCCTGTGCGGGGTAGACCGCTTTGTCACCAACACTGAATTCCGTTGCCATGGATCTCCTTCGCGGACCTAGCTATGTTCCCGCGGTCAATCGACCGCGATCGCGAGCCGTTTACGCTCAATCGCCGAGACAAAAATGCCCCGGCGTCTTACGGCTCTGCAGTGATACAGCTAGCCCATCGTAATCCGCGCAAATTGAATTTACAAGCCATGTCGCGCGGCCAGATCATTACGCCCGTGAGAGACGCGCGATGCAGCCGCTGGCATGGAGACGACGAAACGACGCAATCACTGCGTATATTTCTCGAATGCTCTTTCTTTAGACGCCGTGCTGACGTGCGAGATCGAGAAGCTTCGGCAGATTGAAGGTCTCGAGCTTGGCGGCGTAATCGGCATTGTGTCCGTTGAAACGCGCCTTCGTAATCTTCTCGACCAGATCGCTTTTCGAGCCGTATGTGTCCTGCACGGTCTGATGCGCATTCCAGAGACGCAGAAGCTTGCGATTGCTGAGCGTCGAGATGCGGTGTTCGAAATCGGCCTGATCTTCGTCTTCGGGCGTATCGAGGATGCCGACGACTTTCTTGGCGAGTTCTTCTTTCGAGCCGAACTCGTCTTGGACCTGCTGCATTGGGCTTTTCTTGGCCATGATGAATCTCCATGTGGTGGCGGTCGCTTTGGGGGCTCACCGACCTGGAGTGGGTGGGCGTCTTCCGCTGGGCAACAGCCGTTTCGTGAACCCGCGCTCATCGCGCGAGGAGCGGGGTTGTAGCAAAGGGGCGGCAGGCGATCAAGGTAGATCGCATCCGTTGCAATTCGAGCCGGGGCAACCTGACCGAGATTGCGAGCCTCGTCTCGTTCGCCGTTGCTACGCCGGGCTTCCTCGCCTAGTATCGCGGCGAGGGAGAGATCATGCGCACGTGCTCGAAATATCTGGGAGTCATTCTGGCGGTCGCGGCCCTTGCTGCGTGCGACTCCCGAGAGTCGCAGACAAGAGCAGACGCTGCGTCCGAGGCGCCTGATGCGAGCTCCACAGAAGAGGTCGCGAAAGTCCCCGATGCAGCTCGGGCCGAACCCGCGATCAATTATCTCGAAGGGCCCAGGCCCGCAGATGACACGGTGCTAGCGAGTTGGAAAGACTATGAGGTGACCGTTGCCGATTTTGATAAATCGGCGCGCATCGGCCGCCTCTTTTCTCCCGAGGTCGATCTGGCCGGCGAGCCTCCTGAGGTGCCCCGAAGGCGCATGGCGATGCCGACGGTGCACTACACGATGACGCGCGCGCTCTTGAGCCGACACGTGGTCTCAGAGGCCATCGACAAATTTGGCATCGAGGTCAGCGACGAAGACGTCCGAAAGGCTCTAAAAAACGACTCGAAGCTCAGCGTGTACGGCGAGGCGCTCGGAACGGACGAGCTACAGGCATATCTCGACAAATTGGACCTCACCGAAAAGGACCTGATGCAGGTGGGCCGCGAGATCGTCGAGCGCCAAAAACTCGAGGCGCATCTCGTCTCGTTGATCGATGAAAAACAAGTCTGGGAGGACTACCAGTATAAAAACCGCACGGTGCGACTCGCGATCGCCAGCGCGATAAACGTACCGTCTTCGAATGCACTCACGGCATACGTCCAAGAAAACTCCGACGAGATCGAGAAGTACTTCAAAGAGCATCAGCGAAACTTCCGGGTTCCCAGGCGCGTAGAAGTCGACATAGTGCATCTCGAAGACGGCGCAAAGCCCAACGACGATGTACTCGAACGAGCGGCACGACTTTTTGAGCGCGGTCAGTCAGCTCCGCAAATCGCTCAGAAGCTCGGCCTCGAGGCACGTGAATCGGTCTATCTGGTGCGTCAGCAAAATCCGCGCGCATTCGGCAGCACCGTCGGCGAGTCGGGGGCCACGGCAGAGAGCCCGCGCGGCTCTTACGCCTGGACGGTCAAGGCCTTTCATGCCTCTCATATCCCTGAGCTCGATCGCTCTCTGAAGCGTCAGGTCGCAGCCGAGATCATGCGACGAACGATGATCGTGCCCTCGCTCGAAGAAGCACTCTCGAAGGCCCGCAGGGTTCTGATGGAGCTCGGCTACGAGCCAGGTGAGGACGCGATCAAAAAGGCACAAAAAGAGATCGAGGCATTTCGCCTCGAATTCCGACTCACGCCGCCATTTCCGCGCGCCCCGAACGGTGCAGTTCCCGGCATCGGCCTCGCCAAGGAAGTCAGCGACGCTGCCTTCGATTTGAGCGAATCGAAGACGACCACTCGGCCGATTCTTTCGCGTGAAAAAGGGTTCGTGGCCCATTTGCTCGAAAAGACCGAACCATCTCGAGAGACTTTCGAGGCCTCGAAAGACGTGCTGATCGAGCAATATCGCAAAGAGGCACGGCCCACGATCGTCGACCGCTTTGTCCAGAGTGGACTTGGCCCCGAGGGCGGTCAAATCAATCTCAAACCGCTGGGGATCAAATACGGTGTCATCTCGAAATAAGCGCCGACGTCCGCGTCGGCAGGAGCGGACCTTTTCTTTCGTTCACGAGCGTTCGCGATAGTATGTTGCCGACTCCCGAGAGCGCAGCATGACCGAGTTCAACCTCGACATCCAAAAAGACGGTGAAGTCGTACGGATCACAATCCGAGGTGATCTCGACCTGGATACCTCGGGCGAGCTCTACGACGTTCTCAAGAAGTTTGCGGGCGA
>CAYFTY010000671.1:0-3248 GCA_964346045.1 uncultured Bradymonadales bacterium
TCGTTTCTGGCTCATGCCGCATCATGCGGCACACGACAACGGGCGGGAAGATCGCGGCGAGTGGTACACGAAACCGCGATCAGGTGGGGTAAATCAGACCGCGATCAACACTCTGGTCTCGCTAGCGCCTTCGATTCGCCGTTGCTGGTTGGGGTCTTGGTTTGATCCGAGTCGCGGTGATCAGAATGAGAAGTTGGAACCACCGCGGGGGGGCGGGACAAAATCGCCATGAATGCACTTGAAGTCGTTGTCTTCAAAATCAGGTCTTCGGAAGCAATGGAGGTACCATTCAACCTCAGATTTATCGCTTATCTTTTCGCAATAGTAACTCTCGTTGGGGATGTCAGGTTTCCATAAGCAACCGTAGGGGTCGGTGCTCTCGGTCTCCACCCAAACGCAGGCGTTCTGAACCTCTTCGCCATCAATGATCGCGCCTACGCCGTAGTCTTGTCGTCGACGAATTTCAGCGACCAAGGCGTCTTTGTCGCACTCCCCGGTGCAAGGTCCCGGTGATTCAAGATAGGTGTATTCGTAGCAAGGTTCATTCTCCGAGGATTCATCACCGCAGGCGGTGAGCAAGAAGGCGAGTAGAACTGTTAACGTGATTTTCCACATGGTTTCAAGAACGTGTGAGATTAGTGATGAACAATTGACGTAGCGGCATAAAATGTGCCAGATCGGATTAGCTACGGTCGGTGCTCTATGCATCCCCCCACGTCGTCGCTGGCTGGCATAGACAGACCAGCGCCTGGACCGTGGCACCTATTCTTCTTCCAGCGAAATGTGACCGATAGACGAGATTGTATCGAGGTCTTCAACGGTGAGTTCCTGAATCCACCCCTCGACGGCTTCATCGTCCGTTTCCGGGTGAAGAAGATAGTGCTTCATTACTTTCTGGCAGGAACGTAGCGCAACCGCGCCGGGATAGACCCCGGCCAGGTGAAAATCGATGCCTTCCTCAGGAACAGTGGTTCGTTTTCCGATCAGGACAAGCGAGTTTTCCAAGCGGCGGCTGATGGGGGTAGGGAAGATAGCCGCGTCTGTGAGGACGAACGTTCTAAGTTTTTCGTAGAAGGCTTGCCAACGTTGGGATTCTTTATCCAGTGGGACGGTATCATCGAAGCCTTCCATCATCGAGTAAAACTCAAGGTGCAGCTCGTTCAAACGTTTGAAGGCTTCCACCTGCTGCTCAAAGATAAATTCCCGTTTTGAATGAAGGCTTTTTTCCTTGTCCAACTGGCGATTTAGATGGCTGTTGAGAACGGCGGTGACGACCCCGGAGCCTATTCCCGAACCGAACAAGACCGTGATGAGTAAAGACCAATCCATTATTCCGCCTACTTTTACTTTTCGTTCTCCGGCTGCCGTGCCCGGCCCAACTCAACAATCTCAGCGCCCTCGTTGACATGCAACTCCCGTATAACTTCGCCGGGGGTTCGTTCTCCTCCGACGGCATCCAAGTACACATCAACGTTCTCATCCGGCTGGATTACGATCGTCAGGCTCTCGATTCCGTCACTTTTCATCTTCCACCTCATTCGCGGAGGGCTGACCTAGCCTCTTTAAGGTTTTCGTCCGGTGGTCGGATTCGCAGCGAGATTTTCGAAAAATTCTCAGAAAAGGTGAGTTAGGGTGAGACTCGGGGTGAATAAAACGACGAATTGGGGTGATTATTGGGGTGAAGATAAGTTTCAGGCTCGAATTGTGACAGGTATGAGACATGAAATAAGTCAATGGTTTACGTCTATTTTAGGGTCGAGTTTTATGCATGGGAAACTTGCTTCGGGAGCAAGGGGTCGCTGGTTCGAATCCAGTCGCCCCGACTAAAGACGGGCATCCGACTCTCGGTCGGATGCCCGTTTCTCTTTACCGCGCCTGGTATCCGAGGATTCGACCGAGTGAGCACCAGTGGGCCCCTCTACCCATGAATCTGCCAGACCGCGCTGCATCGCGACGAATGCGTCGACGAGGTCGAGCGTCTCTATGCCAACCCCTTCTACACGGATCCCCGCGCGCCTTCGAGAAGTTCGAGTGCGTTGATGCCCATGATGCGGGCAATGTCCGGAGCATTGTAGCCCCGTTCTTCGAGCCCGTTTCGAATTAGCGCAATATCACGGCAATCGCGCATGTCCGACGGGATCGGGATCCAGCCGTCAAAGTCCGAACCGATGCCAACGTGACGAACCCCGACCCGGTCGACGACATAATCGATATGGTCGAGGACGCAGTGGTGGTCGGCCTTGACGCGGCCGGCGAGAAATTTGGGCGCGAACATGATGCCGATGACGCCGTCGCTTTCTTTGATGCCATCGATCTCTTCGTCGGTGATGTTTCGCGCGTGCGGATGCACACCTTTGACCCCCGTATGCGTGCAGAGGAGAGGGGCCCTCGTGATCTTGCAGACGTCGAGTACGCCGGGAGTGTTCACGTGCGCCACATCGACGGTGATATCGTTTTCTTGCAGTGCTGCAACCACCTCTCGACCCCATGAAGTCAGGCCGTCGGTCTCGTTTGCTCCCCGACCCATCGAGGGCGTCGCCGCTTTGTTTTTCGAGAAGTGGGTCAGCGTCATGTACGAGACGCCTCGATGTGCGAGTTCGACCACGCGGTCGACTTTGCCGTTGAGCATATGGGCACCTTCGACACCCGGCGCGAGTGCGATCAATCCTTGGTCGAACGCCGTGCGCCATTCGCTACGCTCGCGCACGCGATGCACCATGCGGTCGTTGGCGATTACGTCGTCGAGGTAGTCGATCTGCTTATTGCATTCGCGCCAACCTCTCTCGCTCTCCCACGGATAATAATGAATTCCCAGGCAGGCCCCGCCGTACCTCGCATCTTTCATGCGCGGCACGTCGGCATGCCAGAAAAGAGGTTGTCCCTGGATTCCGGCACGGTGTCGCTTGACCGCACTGTAGCCAAAGAGGCGTTGCTGGATGATGAAATCGACGTGTAAGTCGACGGTCTTGAACTCTTCCATGGTCTATCGAGCCAGGGCTTGGGGCATATTTCGCCACATCACGACGTGGGGCCCGATGCCTGCGACGTCAAATTCGTCGCCCCAGACCTCGAAGCCCGACTTTTCGTAGAATTCGATCGCATGAGAGCGCGCATTACACCAGAGAAGATCTTGTTCGGGTTCGAGGACGGCGAGCCGCGTCAGGCTCACGTCGAGGAGTTGGCGACCCAGCCCTCGCCCCTGCTCTTGCGGATCTATTGCCATGCCTCGAAGCCGCAGTGCGGGCCTG
>CAYFTY010000672.1:0-3246 GCA_964346045.1 uncultured Bradymonadales bacterium
ACGAGGTCACGCATCCATTCGGTCTGCACCACCACCGACCTGGCGAGCCGTACCGCTGCGCCCGTCATCCGCCGCAAGACCCCGAGTCGCGTGCGCAAACCGAGAGCGAGAGAGTTGCGAGCCGAGTCATAATAGAGCGCATTATGGATGAAAATCGTCTGCTCGGGCGCCAACGAAAAGCCGTTGAAACTCAGCGAACGCTCGGCGTGGCATCGGTCGCGCGCACGCGCCCAGCCGCTCAGTGCCCATTGCAGACGCCTCGCTGCGTCGGGCGCTCGCACCATTTCGAGCCGTGTTCGTCGAGGAACCTCGATGTGCAGGCTGTGCGAGACGAATACCGTGACTGCACGCACGCGCTCGTCGGCATCGAGTGCGGCGAGCAGGCCTTCGAGCACCGCTGCTCCCCCGCGTCCGTAGGTTCCGACGGCATCGATTGCGATCTGCATCAGAGCCCCGCGGCAGCGAGTTCTTTGAGGTAGAGCTCGTAGAGCGCTTCGGTGACCCGCTCGGGCAAAAATTCGGCAAGCACCCGCTCGCGGCCGGCTTTTCCATGTCGCTGACGTCGCGCGGGCGACTCGATATATGCGCCGAGCGCAAGCTCGAGAGCCCAGGCGTCTCGGGCCGGAATCAGTGTGCCGGTGATGCCGTCTTCGACGGCGTCGATACAGCCGACGACGTGCGTCGCGACGACCGGAATCTGCATGGCGGCTGCTTCCATCGGAACGTTCGGAAAGCCCTCGCGATAGGTGGGCAGGGCCAGGATATCCATGGCGGCGTAATAGCGAGGCGTATCGCGCGTAAACCCGACCAGATGTACGCGCTCGTCGCTCTGCAGAGCTCTTCGCGTGGCCGGTTCGACCGGATCACGGTCTTCGAATGGTCCGACGATCAATAGATGTGCGCTCGAGTGCTTTTCGCGCAGCTTTTGCCAGGCCTCGGTGAGCTCGTGGATGCCCTTGTCGCCCACCAACCGACCGACGAATCCGACCACCGGACCGTCGATACCCAGGTTTTTTCGCACCTCTTGCCCACCGGATTTCCAGCGTGCGGGGTCGAATTTCTCGACGTCGACGCCGTTTCCGCCCGATGCCAGAACGACGCTCTTGGGATATTCGACAAGCTCGCGCCCCACGGCAATTTTGCGTAGCGAATCACTCTGGCAGATCACCCGATGTGCGAGATGGCAGGTCGTCGTCTCGGCGGCTTCGAGGAGGGCCTTTCGGCGTCCCTCGGCCGTGAGCGTCACCAGCCCGCGCATATGATAGATGCGTACCGGAACGCGCGCCGCCGTGGCAGCCATCATGCCCAGCAGACCCGCTTTGGGTGTATGTGCGTGAACGATCTGGGGTCGCAGCCAGGTAAGTCGTGCGCTGAGCAGCGAGACGGCAGCGACGTCGGCCGCCGGCGTGATGGCTCGCTTCATGGTCACCCCGTGCGTCTCGATGCCGTGCTCGCGACCGAATCGTTCGAGTTCACTACCGGGCGACGAAATTGCGTGCACCTCAAAGCCCCGAGATTGCAAACTTTCGAGCTGTGTCGCCACGAATCCTAGCGACTGAGGCACCGTCGTGATGTGCACCAGACGGGGCATCAGCGATTCTCGACGAACCAGGCCACTGTGCGCTCGAGCCCCTCGACATAGTCGATCTCGGGGTCATATCCGATCAATTCACGGGCCTTGGAGATATCCGCCAGGCTGTCACGCACATCGCCGGCCCGCGGCGGTCCATGCTCGGGCTCAATATCGGTCTTCAGGTTCTTTGCGATCAGGCGATAGAGTTCGTTCAACGAGATTCGATCGCCGCAGGCGATATTGACGACCTCGCCGGCCGCATTCGAGGCGTTGCGCGCTGCTTTGAGGTTGGCCTGCACGGCATTCGCCACGTACGTGAAGTCTCGCGTCTGTTCGCCGTCACCGTGAATGGTCGGTGCCAGGCCATCTTGCAAGATGTTGATAAATTTGGGGATCACTGCTGCGTAGGGGCCGTCTGGGTCCTGGCGCGGCCCAAAGATATTGAAGTAGCGCAAGCAGACGGTGTCGAGATCGTAGAGATCCGAGAAGACTTTGCAATATTGCTCGCAGGTCGCCTTGGTCACGGCGTACGGGCTGCGCGGCCGATTGGGCATCGTCTCGACCTTGGGCAGCGTCGGGGTATCACCGTACGCCGAGCTGCTCGCCGCAAAGACAAAGGACTTTGCACCGGCATCGCGCGCGGCCACGAGCATATTCAATGTGCCGGTCGCGTTGGCCTCGTGCGAGGTGATCGGATCTTCGATCGAGCGTGGGACGCTGCCCAGAGCCGCCTGGTGGATCACGTAGTCCGCACTTTCGCAGACCTCGTGGCAGGTCTCGAGATCGCGGATGTCTCCCTCGACGAACTCGAATTCGTCGAGAAACGACTCGATATTATGCCGATGACCGGTCGCGAAATTATCGAGACCGCGCACGTCCTCGCCCTCGCGTATCAGGGTCTCGACGATATGACTTCCAATGAAACCGGCACAGCCGGTGACGAGATATTTCATGGTGATTCTCCGCTCAGGGCGGCTGAGGTTTAACATGCTTTGGTTTTGGTTTCGACTGTGCCTGTGGGCTTACACGGCCTGAATCTCTTGCGTCATGGTCGATACGAGCGCTGTTCCGACCGAAGAGAGGATACTCCGCCTCGAAGGCGGACGGCCAAAGGCCGACAGGCGGGTTTAGTCCGAGCCTCCACGAATGTCCGGAAGTAAATACTCACTCACGTGTGGAAATGTGCGAGATGAACTGATATACACCTACCCATCTTGGATAGTCGCCCAACTGGAGCTCCCATGCAGACCCTACGTCACTTTGCCCTGATACTCGTCGCTCTCATGCTCGCCGCCTGTGGCTCGGACACCGCAGACGATGGGCCCGTCGAAGACGACATCCGCAAGGCCACGAATAACACGGTGATCAATGACGTCCCCGGCAATAGTGCGCCGGCGAATAACACCAACGGCGAAACGAGTGCGGACATGGGAAGTCCCGACCTCAGAGACATCGTCGTCGATAGCTGCGAGCCCGGCATGCTGGCTGGCTGTGCGAGCGATTCGCAGATACTCGTCTGCAACGACGAGGGCAACGCGTATGAACCTGTGGCATGCCCCCAGGGCGAGCGCTGCCTGGTCGACGAGTGCACCACGAATGTCTGTGTGCCGGGCACCCAGACGTGCGAAGGGGGTGAGCGTGCGGTGGCGGCGGTGTTGCACCAAGCCGGCACC
>CAYFTY010000673.1:0-3246 GCA_964346045.1 uncultured Bradymonadales bacterium
TTCTCGTTCCGGGCCAGGATAATAACGACATCCCCGTCCAGGCTGAAAACGTTCGTCTGCCTCCGCTCTCGGCCGGAGTCTTTCTGCTGGGCCAGGGAGATACCTTTCGCATCGAATCGACGCGACCGGTGGTGACCTCACAATTCAGTCCCTATTGCTGCAACTTTACCTACACCAACGATGCGAGCCTCCTTTTACCGACCTACACCTGGGGCACTCGTTATCGCGTGATCGGATACCCGACGTGGTTCACAGGTGCCGCCGGGCGGCGCGCCTACGTGGATATTGTCACCGGGGAAGAAGCAGCAACGGTTCGTTACGTAAGTCCGGTCGATATCGAAGTGCCCGGTGGAGGACCGGTGCCGACGACGCTCGAAATGCCCCCTTACTCAGCGCAGCGCATCGAGGCCTCGCTCGAACAGGAGGTCTCAGATCTGAGCGGAATGGAAATCACTTCGGATACTCCAATCGCGGTCTTTTCGGGCCATCCCTGCACCTTCATTCCTCAAGACGAATGGGCCTGCGACCACCTCGAAGAGCAAATCTTGCCAGCCGATACACTGGGTCGCCGCTATCTGCTCGTGCCGACTCGCAGACGTGCGAGCGGCGATGCGTCTGTGCGTGAGGCGACGTACTGGCGCATCGTAGCCGACGAAGATCTGCGCATCACGACTTCGCCGAGCCTCGACGCGCTCGATATCGAAGCTCCTTCGACCCGCCAGACGGCGTCATGCGCCGAATTTCTCGAGGAATCTCAGATCGTGCTTCGCGAGGGGCAGGTATGCGAATTCGGCACCAACGAGCCACTTGGCCTCGAGGCGACCGGCGGCGTCGCGGTAGCCGGCATGATCTCGGGGCACCAGTCGACAGGTGTACAAAGTTTCGGCCAGCAAGCAGGTGATCCGTCGATGTTCATGCTTCCGCCCGTCGAGCAGTTCCGTCGAGATTACAGCTTTGTTTCTCCCCCCACCTACGCGCTCTCGTACGTCTCGATCGTCGCCGACCCGAATGCCCCCGTCGTGCTCGATGGACGTAACCTCACAGAGAAAGACCGTCTCGAGCGACGCGAGGTCGAGCTCAGCGGCAAAACGTGGGAAGTGTTTAATGTTTCGGTGACCTCGGGTGTGCACCGACTCGAGAGTGAGGCCCCCTTCGGAATTGTCGTATATGCCTACGATGACTACGTGAGCTACGCATTCACCGGCGGGCTCGACCTCGTCCCCAAAGGCGTCGCACCGTAGTGCCGAAGACAAAAAACATGAAAATCAACGCAGAAGCATCACTCGGCCGCGCGGTCGCCGAGCATCCGCATCCCGAGTCGGGGTCGACGGGTGGGCTGGTCTGAACTTCCCCGACATCAGCTCCCATATCTGGCATCGACTGCTGAAAATCGAGGTCGGTGACATCGACCGGCTCTTCTCGATCCGAGCGCATCTCTACGACTTCGAATTCCAACTCTTGAAGCTCGGCACGATTGCCATTGAAATCGGTGGCGACGACCCGCGCGCACCAGGCTCCCAGTTCGAAATCAAAGGTCACGGTGAGTTCGTCGCGAAGCCTGAAAGAAGTCGCAGGCGTGATGGTCACGTCTATCGCCGATGCAAGCTGATTCGTCTCGGCCGCTGGCATGTCGCAACTTCCCTGCGCAGCCTCGATGAAGATTTCGGTCACGACGACCGGATACATCCCCTGATTGAAGAGGTCGACGAGAGGCCGCATCAGGTCGCCTCGCTCGAACTCCAGTGCTCCGAGACTGAAATTTTGAGCCAGGATATCGTCGACCTGACCCAGACCCAGATCCCCGAGCCCGGCTTCGAAACCTCGCGTACCTGTGCCTCCATGACCGTTGTAGGTATCCAGACTCGCCGGCGCTCTCTCCAGCGGTTGCGACGAAGCCAGCAGCTCTAAGGTGGCGGGATCGATCCAGTGAACCTGATGATTGGGATGCGACGAGGTCCATTTTCCCCGTTCGAAAGTAGCGAATGCCACCCGACCCGAGTCGAGCAGCCGCGCCGACTCGATTTCGCCATTGATACCGAGCTCGTCGCGCGTATCAAAAAGCCAGTCGACCTGGCCGTTTTCGGTCATCCGAAAGACCGTAAAAGGGGTTGCAACGAGGAATGCTCCGTCAGCCAGCCCATAGATATCTGAAACGCCTTCGTCGAGGGCATTGAGTGAAATGGAGTCGGGCGGCGCCTCGACCCCTACCACATTCGCATATTGCCGACGCTCGACGACCCCTTCACCAAAGATGAACACGTCGATGGCACTGATACCAAGCGGCGGCCAGTTGGTAGCGACTGCAACGCTGCCGGGCATGACAATCGCCCTGGCAAAGCTCGGAAAGCGACCCTGAAGCTGAAAATTTTGAAACCAGACAAGCTGATCGGTCTTGATGTCGCGAATGGATGCAATCCCCTGAAATCCATCGGCGAGGAGAATCCGGCTCGGCTCACTCAACGAGACGTAGCCCGCCACACTTGCGCTCGCAATCCCGCGGAATCGGCGCGCCTCGTCGAACTCGAATTGAAGCGAGCCATCGGCGTTCAAGATCGCGAAACCCGCACCAGACGCCTGGGCCAAAAGATGGCTGCCGCCCGGAAGTCTCTTGATGTCCGAACCTGCCCAGAGCTCACTGGCAAAGACCTCGTTTCCGAGGTCGAGCACCTCGTTTTCGGCGGAGAGATCGAGGGCTCGCAATGAGTCGACTCCTCCGTGGAAAAGCACGATGACCGCGTTTTCGCTCTGTCCCCAGGCCGGGACTGCGAGTGCGCTCAGAGCACAGAAGATCAGGATGGAAAACGAAAAGCGACGCATAGAGACCGAGGTCAGAGTCGCCGGATTCTAACCAAAAGCGCGGTCAGACCCAAACCTCACTCGTACTCTTCCTTGAGTTCATCAAAACGATCGCGAATGGCCTCGCCGAGGACGCGTTCTTCGTCCTTTGCACGCGCGAGCACAGATGGCTCGTCAGCGTCTATCCACCCCGTCTGAGATTCGGGGTCCTTGCGCTGATATGCCGCCTGAACATTGAGCGCCGCGCCGTTCGGGAAGACAATGACTCGTGCGACGTAGCGTCGTCGAACCTCTCGATTCAGAGCTTCGAACTCGCCCGAAACCAGAAGGTACTCCTCGCTCGCCAATTCGATGGGGATCTCTCGCGATCGAAACTCCTGTAAAATCGCGTTGTATAGAATTTCTGGATCACTCGGCCCGTCCAACTTCTGACGCGCCTTAATTTCTTCG
>CAYFTY010000674.1:0-3239 GCA_964346045.1 uncultured Bradymonadales bacterium
AGCGGAACATCTCGAGTGGACCGCCGGTCGTACCGGCGATGATCGGCGTGGTCCCGTCGAAGTCGAGATCGATGCCGGTTGGGGAGCCTACGTAGCGTGGATTGGCGACTTCTTCGCTCGACCACGATGAGCCATTGAATTCGGCGTAACGGATGCTCCAGCGTACCTGCGGAGGAAAAGGCGGATCGGTGCCGAGGTCTGTGCATTCGCCGTCGGTGACTCCCGCCATAGCGATATAGGCCGCACCCAGCGTTCCGTCGGATGCGACGGCGAGGCTGGGGCTTCGTCCAAAGTTGCCGGTTTCGATCGTTTCGATCGACCAACGCTCGGTGACCGGAGGCGGTCCACTCACGTCAGGCAAGGACATATCAGGCTCGTCGGTGGCCTCTTCGTCTGAGCAGGCGACCGCGAAAAATGCGGCGCTACTGAGGAGGACCGCAGCCATTTTCATAGACTTGACACGGTGGTTCTTCGCAAACATTCGATACCTTTTCGACGCAGAAAGAATAGCTCTGTCCGGTGGACCAATCACGCGATTGCGGGTCGACGTTGACCTCGTCTGAAAAGAGGGCAAAACGGTCCCTCACTTCGACCAGATATCCGGCAGGGTCATGGGTTTGATACGCATAGAAGCAGCCGTTGGCCATCGCTGCTGCGCCTCCTACGAAACCGCTGTCGGCGGCCTGCATGTCTTCTTGGTCGGGCTCGCGCGCCGGGCGCCAGTTGCCGCCGCCATTACGATAGACATTGATGGCGATGTCCGTCGGTCCGGCCTCTGTATTCCACACCAGTCGCAACGTGCAATCCTCGCCCGGGCAGGGATGAGGGAAGCGGAACCAGTCAACATCGGAGTCGTAGCTGATAACGCCTGAGACCTCGTTTCCGTTGCAGCAGTCGCCCTCCGTACAATCCCGAACCGTGATAGCTTGAGGATTGGCCGCGAGGTCGCTCCTTTCATATGTCGGTGAAATCTCGTTGAGCGGGAAGTTATTCGGCTCGTTTGTGTCTGGATCACCGAGCACTCGTACCGTCAAATTGTAGAGCCGGTCTGGAGCCGCGCCATTGGACTGGAAGTCGCTCACGCGCAGGTACACGAAATCGTCTCCAAAAAGAGGGGCTGCAAGGCGCGCCTGATTCTCAGGTGGCGTCCCCGAGCCTGGCCGGCATTCGGACGATGTCGCCGGACACTCGTATCGGCGTTGCATCTGGTTTGCGCCGCACATGCCTTCGGGAAGACAGGCCGACGAGCCCGCGCAGAGACCCTGGCCGAGACAGGTCTCGAAGTATCCCGCACAATCGAGGGGCCCGTCGCACGAGATCTGGAGGGTGTTGCAATCTGTGTCATCAGCGCATGCTGACGGGCCGTGCGGGCGAACGAGGGTCACAGAAGCCTGTACCTCGCCGTTGAATTCCCAGAGTGCTTCGCCGCTCAGACCTGAGGTGTCGAATTCGATGTCGGCCTCAATGATGCCATTGGCGCAGCCAGTCAGCGGCACGCGGAACCAATCGTCATCGCCAGGTGAGCCGACGGAGCCTGTGAACGTAAATTCCTGGCTGCCGCTGCAATCGACCGGCGCTCCCGCGACGGGTGTGGCTGTCTCCGGATTGTCATTGGGCTCGTTCGGGTCGATATCCGTGACACCCTCGACTTCGAGCCGGTAGGGCACGCTGGGGTCGGCTTCCTTCCCGTCGTTGTCGGTGACCTGTACGTAGTAGGTGCCAGCACCCGGTAAAACTTGCGTCAGTTCGATATTCGTTTCGCTGGTTGCCGACGCGGCATTCTCGGCATCGGTGATGACGTTGCCCATGGTATCCACGATGCGGACACGAGGTTGGTAATCTGTGATCGGGCTCGTGAGCCTGACGACGAGGCGATTCTGGTCGGGTACCTGAATCGAATACCAGTCCTCGTCGCCCCGGCATGCGATGTAACCCGTCACCGGCTGAGCAATCGCCTGCGCGGTCTCGAGCGTTTCATTCGGCTCAGACATGTCCGGATCGGGCGCCGTGGTCACGCTGAGCGCATATTGGTTGCGATTGTCGAAAGTATCATCACCCTGATCGCGAACGACCATCAGGTATTCACCGGGATCGATGCAGTGAGCGATGTCGAGCTGCACTCCGACATCGACCTCGTCACTCGGAGGCTGGGCGACCGCCACGTCAGGCTCGCCCGCTTCGTCGAGTGAAAAGATGCTGTAGGTTACGTCGACGGGGCTCAGTGGCACCGTCATGCCAAGGCTCACCGATACGAGCTGGTCGGTATCGGGGATGGAAAGACTGTACCAATCGCGATCGTCTTTCGGGCAGATGAAGCCCGACGAGGCATCTGCCGTGAGAGGCGCCGCCGTGGCCGGCTCATTTTGATCGTCTCGCTCACAATCGGCCTCGGTGGGCTCGATCTCTTCGGGGTCTTCGTCCTTACTCGAGCAGGCCGGAAGAATCAGCGAAAGGGCGAGAGCGCCAGCCAGAATTGCGAGGGCGCTACGGTATTTTGCAGTGAATATCCGGATCAAATTCATCTACCTCGACAAAGTCAGCTTCAGTCAGGTTAATCTGCCCCGAGGGCGGGTTTTTGAGGTTCCCATCGGGGTTATAGCTCGCCATCACGCACGCGACTCGGTAGAGCGCAAACGCGTTGGGATCATCGAACGCCACCTCGCCGGCGTAAAAGAGCACGCGATTCCAACCGTTGCCCGGGTATTCACCGTCGGGCGTCTCGAGTGTGGGCACGAGCGTGATATTGCTCACGTCGAATTCGTAGCATGTCGTGGCACCGAAGAGCCCGAGTTCATCGAGCTGATAGCGGTAGGCCACCCGGGATCGCACGGTCGTGTCTTCGCAAATCGGGTTGGTGTTGGCGAGAATTTCCACGCCGTTCAGCGTCGAGTCAGCGTCGAGGTCGCCCAGTTGGTCGGCTTCAGCCGGATTGCTCTGGAATCGCACTTCGACCGCGTCGGGTATACCATCTGCGTCCGAGTCCACACCATTCTGCGCCGTTCCGTAGAAGATCTCTTCGCAGTCATGCAGCGTGTCTCCATCGCCGTCCTCATAGTCGCAAAATCCATCGTCGTCCAAATCGGGGCAGTCACAGAACCCATCCATGTCCTCGTCGATGCAGTCCAGATCGCCTTCGACGCACTGGTTTTCGGGATCGACCACGCAATCGCATACACCGTCGGCGTTGGCGTCGAGAACGCAATCGCAATTCCCGTCTCCATCTTCGTCGATGCATGGGT
>CAYFTY010000675.1:0-3239 GCA_964346045.1 uncultured Bradymonadales bacterium
AGGCCGAAGACCAGGCGTATATCTACATCGGTTGTGAAGAGGACGCAGACTGCCCGGGACAGGAATGCTGCACGACGTCGTACTACTCGTTCTGCGGCAACTCCTGTCAGACGCCGGTGTGTCAGCTCGGTGTCGCGGGAAGCTGCGGAGTCGGTTTCTCGTGTTGTCCATTCTTTTCGACGGTTGGATTCTTCACGACTGATCCGAGGGACGAAGGTCGTTGTTTCCCTGGAACCTGCCCCTGACCCCGGTCGCGACATTCTTTCCTCCGAGTCCATCGGCCGATGCGAAGGTCGCTCGGGGCCTCCCCAGACCGCGTTGAGCTCAGAGGTGACCTCGGCGAGTGCCGATTTGTGGACGGTGGAGTGAGTCCCGAAGAGTAATGTCGGCACATTACTCACCTCGGGTTGAATCAGCGTATGCCTGGGGCGAACTGGTCGAGAAGCGTCGGCCGTCATGAGAACTAAACCAGGCGGGCCCAATCGTACTCGATACTATCGTGCCATGTGCGCACCTGAGCCGCTCTCGCAGCCCTGTCTTCGAACTCGCCCCACCTCGAGTCAGCGCGACGCCATTGAGGCGGCACGTCCTTGTCGTAGAGGTCGAGCACGAGCTCGTAGAAGACCCAGTAGAACGGGCTTTCATCGGGCTCACGCACAAGGCCCCACTTCCTGAGTGCGCGCTGTAGCTGGTACAACGATGCCATTTTCAGGAGCACGTCGGCCTCGAGGAGCTCACGCGCCTCGATGCACCGGTCTGAGTACTCGTCGGCCTCGCTATCGCGCCCCTCGCCGGCGTCGACCCAGGGGTGATAATCGAAACGCAGCGCGCATTCGTTTGTGAAATGTCTGACTTCTTGATCCATCACGTTTCCTTCGGTTCGATCATCGGCAATTTCTGACGATCACGTTCATCATGAGTTGGTCGACTCGCCCGGTGAGCGTGACCTGATCCCCTTTGTTCAATTCGGTTGCATCGACGCCATCGGCGAGAAAGCACTGTACCTGGCGTATCTCGAGCTGCTTTCCGGTGCCGAGTGTCACGTAGGCTTTGTCGAGGATGTCCTTCTTGATGTCGCCGACGACGCCGGTGATCTCGACCACCTTGCCCTCGTACTTCTTTTCGGCGGCGAGTTCGTTCGACTCGTAGGCCTCGACGAGCTCGGCCGCACTGACTTCGATCGAAGGTTCGGCAGCGGACTCCACCCCGCTTGCCGGCGCTTCGATGCCAGTCGTCTCTTCGATCTGCGAGGGCATATCAGGCATGGTCGCGACGCCGACCACGAGCGCGATCGTGTAGCCGACGATGGCCAGCGAGTTCACCACGATGCCAGCGATCGCCATGATCTTCGACGCCTGATTGGCCTCACCGTTGTTCACCTGCACCAACGCGATCGCGCCAAGTACGATGCCGATGATGCCCGTGCCGTAACCGACGCAACAGAAGATACCCGGAAGCGTCACGAGCGCGAGAATGAGCGACATGATGGCCGAGATCGAAGTCCGATTCGAACTCGGGTGCGGAGCGGATGAAAGTTGCGGTTGATTCGACATGGTTCCCCTTTCAGGCGTGTATGGTGAATTGAGAATCCATCATGACAAGCACGGCGGCACGCAACCTGCCGCAGGGCGAGAAAAGCAACGATGGTACATAGCACGCCAGATGCGTTGCTTGCGTTGACGAACATCGCCGCGTTCGATGGTTACCCGACGCGGGCAACGTGTGGACCGCGTTAGGGCTCGCCTACTCGTCGCCGAGTTCGGTCCCTACGCGCAGCCGGTCGAGGTAGGCCTGGTACGCGTAGACGCGGTCGCGCTTCTTGCCGGTGGTCTCCGCGAGTACGCCCACGGCCTCGAGTGCCTCGATGGCGCGGCCGGCGGTGGGCTTTGTGGTCGACAGTGCCTCCACGACCCACGGCGCGGTGACGATAGGTCTGCCCGGCAGGCGCTCGAAGAGCTGGATAGCGAGCAGGTTGACGCCAGTGTGGTGGATGACGCGCTGCCGGTCGGCGGTCACCTGGGTGAAGAGGTCGCGCGAGGTGGCGACGGCTTCGTCGGCGATGGTCGCCACGCCGTCGAGGAAGAAGTCCTTCGACGTTCGCGTTCGGCGGGGGCGCATCGCTCTTAGCCTCGTAGTTGAGCAGGTCCATGAGCGTTGCCTGTGTTCCCTCGATCTGGGACGAGAGCACGGCCTCTTAGCGCACGAACGCGTAGATGAACCAGTCGAGCGATGGGACCATCTCGCCGGCCAGCTCGAGCCGCACGAGCGACTGCTCCGCGGCGCGCACCCGCTCCGCCAGCGCCCCTCGATGACGATGGGCGGGCTCACTCACTGGTAAAGGTCGTGTGCCCAACGGCAGCGACTAGCAAAGGACCTTTACTAGCTCGCAATGCAAGTCAAGAAGACGTTACCAGCGGATGTCGGCGTGTGAGCACTTCGCGGACTGGTCCCCTTTGTTCAATTCGGTCGCGTCGACACCATCGGCGAGAAAGATCAAAGCGGTCGGGCGCTGCCGCGGCGAGAACACGCATCGAGACGGCCTCAGATGCCGCCCATTGACATGCGCCTGCTTTTTGTTGCGCGGATTCGCCCCTCCACGATATGGTTTTGTCATTCATACGTGAGATTCCTGGAGGGAATCATGTGCATCCGTAATGCGATCTGGAGCGGCCTGATTTCGGTTGTTTTTCTATTTGCTTCCTGTTCGGACCCCGAGGTTGCGGACCGATGCCGAAATGGCGAGGCTCCACTCGAGGATTGCTGCGAGACCGACCCGGTCGGTTACGCAGACCTGTGTTGTGCTGAGGATCCGGTCACCTATGCCGACCTCTGTGAGCAGGTGAACAATACGAATAACACCAATAATACCAATAACACCAACAATTCGAACAACTCGAACAACAGCAATAATGCCGCGTGCGACCCCGCATGCACCGGCGACCAGGTCTGCGATGCCGGCACCTGTGTCGACTGCATCGGCGACGAAGACTGCACCGACGGCGTCTGCGACGCGGGCATCTGCGTTGCCTGTGTCGACGGCACCGACTGTGATGCGGCAACACCGGTGTGCGTCGGAAGCGGCTCCGAGGCGGCATGCCTCGAATGCACCGCCGACAACACCGACGCCTGCGGCACCGACGAGGTCTGTGACACGACCTCCAACACATGCGTCGAGTGCGTCGCGGACTCGGACTGCACCGATGCCAGCGCCGCAAAGTGCGATACGGCCACGAATACCT